>SFEK01000007.1 GCA_004557285.1 Bacteroidales bacterium
GTATTTGTCTTTTGTTGAACAATACCGACTAAAGTGTCGCGTGAACGATTTGGTGCAAAATTACGATAAAAATCCGAAAACAAGCCAAGAATGACAAAAATTAACACAAAGAAAAATCCGTGTAACTACGTGAGCTACACGGATTTCATATGTTTGTTTATTGTTTGCTTATCAAGCTTACTTCACTTCCTCGAAATCTGCATCTTGGATGTTTTCGTTGTCTTTCTTGCCGTTGCCAGCCTGAGATGCATCGTTGAAGCCTGCACCGCCAGCCTGCTGGCCTCCGTTGAAGCCTGCACCTTGTCCTGGTTGTGCACCACCAGCCTGACTGTACATCTGTGCACTGGCAGCCTGCATCACCTGGTTCAGACCGTTGATGGCGTTGTCGATGGCTGTGAGGTCGCCGCTCTTGTGGGCATCGCGGAGCTGCTGAAGGGCGTTCTCGATAGCTGGCTTCTGGTCGGCGGGTATCTTGTCACCGTTGTCTTTCAAGAAGTTTTCGGTGGTGAATATCATAGAGTCGGCCTGATTGAGCTTGTCAATACGTTCACGTTCTTTCTTGTCGTTTTCGGCATTCTGCTCTGCTTCGGCCTTCATGCGGTCGATTTCTTCTTTGCTCAGACCTGAGGATGCCTCGATGCGGATGGCCTGCTCCTTGCCTGTGGCCTTGTCTTTGGCAGATACATTGAGAATACCATTGGCGTCGATGTCGAATGTTACCTCAATCTGGGGCACTCCACGACGGGCAGGGGCTATGCCGGTGAGGTTGAATTGACCGATGCTCTTGTTCTGCGAAGCCATGGGGCGTTCTCCCTGCAGCACATGGATAGTAACCTCTGTCTGGTTGTCAACAGCGGTTGAGAAGGTCTCACTCTTCTTGCAGGGGATGGTGGTATTGGCCTCAATCAGTTTGGTCATTACGCCACCCAGAGTCTCAATACCCAAGGTCAGAGGTGTTACGTCAAGCAGTACGATGTCGCCTACACCGCCTTCTTTGTTGAGGATGGCACCCTGGATAGAAGCTCCTACGGCAACCACTTCGTCGGGGTTGACACCCTTAGAGGGCTCTTTGCCGAAATAATTCTTCACCAGAGTCTGTACGGCAGGGATTCGGCTTGAACCACCTACAAGGATTACCTCGTCGATGTCGGCTGTGTTGAGCTTGGCATCTCTCATGGCGTTCTGGCAGGGTACAAGGCAAGCCTGTATCAGTCCGTGGGCCAACTGCTCGAATTGTGCACGGGTGAGTGTCTTTACCAAGTGCTTGGGCACACCGCCTTCAGCAGTGATGTAGGGCAGGTTGATTTCAGTAGATGTTGAGCTTGACAACTCAATCTTGGCTTTTTCGGCTGCCTCTTTCAGACGTTGCATGGCCATCGGGTCTTTAGTGAGGTCGATGCCTTCGTCTGCTTTGAAACCGTTGACCAGCCAGTCGATGATTACCTGGTCGAAGTCGTCACCGCCAAGGTGTGTGTCGCCGTTGGTGGACAACACTTCAAACACACCACCGCCAAACTCAAGGATAGAGATATCGAATGTACCACCACCCAGGTCAAACACGGCTATCTTCATGTCTTTGTTTGCCTTGTCAACACCGTAGGCCAATGCTGCGGCTGTAGGCTCGTTGACGATACGACGTACATTGAGGCCTGCAATCTGTCCGGCCTCTTTAGTGGCCTGGCGTTGAGAGTCGGAGAAATATGCCGGTACGGTAATCACGGCGTCGGTAACTTCCTGTCCGAGATAGTCTTCAGCGGTTTTCTTCATCTTCTGCAGAATCATCGCTGAAATTTCCTGCGGGGTATATTTGCGTCCTTCAATCTCTACACGGGGATATCCGCTTTCGTTGACTACGGTGAAGGGCACACGTGTCGTCTCTTTCTGGCACTGCTCATAGGTTTCACCCATGAAACGCTTGATAGAATAGACAGTGTTCTTGGGGTTGGTGATGGCCTGGCGCTTGGCCGGGTCGCCTACTTTGCGCTCGCCGTCTTTTACAAATCCCACCACGGATGGAGTGGTGCGCTTACCTTCGCTGTTAGCGATTACTACAGGCTCATTGCCTTCAAATACAGAAACACAAGAGTTTGTTGTTCCTAAGTCGATTCCAATAATCTTTCCCATGATTGTATATATTTTTATTATTTTCTATTTTGATGTAATTAAATTCGCTTAGATAATAACAAACGGTGTGCCAACAAGCAGATTGTGGAAGAAAACATGCCATTTTGTCATAAAAAATGGTATGACAGTGCGTCATACCATGTCAGTATTTCATGGGCTTGTCATTGTGCAATGGTTAAAGCCTTGGATTTTTCCATGTCCGCTTTCGACTTCGACTTGGTAACGAGCCATACTCCGAGGCAGACCAGAATGACGGCAAGGCCCTGGCTGGGCTTGAATACACCGATGCCGGTGAGGATGGTGACCGTTACCGACACCAATGGTTGCACATAATTGTATATACTGACCACTGTGGGGCGCAGGGTGTGCTGGCCTATCATCATTAGTATGTAGCTGATGTAGGTGCCGAAGAATACCACAAATCCTGTCTCCAGCCAGGTCTTTCCGGGCACGTTGACAAAGTCGATGGCTGCTACATGCCCACAGGTGAAGGGCAATATGAGCAAGGTGGCAAAGGTAAACATCCACTTGTTGACCGTGAACACTGAATAACGTTTGATGAGTGGGCTGAACATCGACAGATACAAGGCGAACGAGAGCTGTGCGCACATGCAGAGCAGGTCGCCAAGAAGGTCGCCAACTTTGGCATTGGAGGCTACTGCACTGGTGAGTATCAGGATGACAGCACCGCTGCACCCCAAGCAGACACCCAAGGCTTTCTTGCCTGTGATGGGCTCTTTGAGGATGATGGCTGCAAGAATCATGGCAAATATTGGCATTGAGGTGGTGACAATGCTGGCATTGATGGGAGAAGTGATGCTCAGGCCGATGGTGTAGCAGCACTGGTTGGTGACCAGCCCGAATATGGCTGCACCTACAAACATGAGCAAGTCTTTCTTGGGTACATGCTCCTTGGGCAGAAAAAGGGATGTGAACCAAAAGAGCAATGCGCCTCCTGTTACCCTGAATGTCACCATGTCGATGCCCGTCAGACCGTGGGTCATGGCATCTTTGCCAAGTGGAGCCATAAGTCCCCAGAAGGCACTGGCAAAAAACATACTTAAATGCGCGATTAGTGGGCGATTGTTTGTCATTTTTATTCTTTAGAAACTTTTATAGGTGCAAAGGTATGTATTTCTATGGAAAAACAGTATATTTGCACAGGCTAATTTGAAAAATAACCCCTTAGTCAAAGTTTGTACTATGAACAAAGTATTGCCATACGCCGACTATATTGAGCAGATTGAGATAGAATCTCTATGGAGTGGAAGAAAACACATCACATGGACGCTCGACCGCAAGGTTAACATCCTGAGTGGAATCAATGGTGTGGGTAAAAGTACTATATTAAATAAGGTGGTAAAAAGCATATCGCCTCAGGGACATGTTGTCAATGACGGTGATAATGGCGTGAAGATTACGCTTTTTCCACATGGTACCACGCAACTGAGGCTTGATGTAATCCGCTCTTTTGACCGTCCGCTCATCAACGCCGACTTGATTACGGAGATGGGTGCCAGTTTGGTGACAGACCTCGACTGGCAGTTGTTCAAACTGCAGCGTAAATATCTTGACTATCAGGTGAACATTGGCAACAGAATCATTGCTGCCTTGCAGCAGGGTGGGGTGGATGCCGCCGTCAATGCCCAAGCCATTTCAGAACCCAAAAGGAAATTCCAGGACCTGGTGGACGACCTCTTCGCGGATACCGGAAAGACCATCATCAGAAACGAAAACGAGATCAGGTTCTTACAGATTGGTGAAACACTATTCCCATACCAGTTGTCGAGCGGAGAGAAGCAGATTCTCATCATCCTGCTCACTGTGCTGGTGCAGGACAACCAACCATATGTGCTGTTCATGGACGAGCCGGAGGTGAGCTTGCATGTGGAATGGCAAAAACGGCTCATCGACCTTATACTGTCGCTTAACCCCAATGTACAGATAATTCTTACTACCCATTCGCCGGCAGTGGTGATGAATGGATGGATGGACAAGGTGACAGAGGTGAGCGATATCGTGAACGATGAAGACTTCTCATGAAACGACTGACTGACAATATCAACTCTTCCTATTTTGAGGCAGCCAACAGTTTGCGCTCAAAAAAAGATCGGCATAGGATTGTGGCCTATGTGGAGAGTTATGACGATGTGCTGTTCTGGCGCTCGCTGTTGAGTGCATACGAGGACGACAAACGGTATTTTGAGGTGATGTTGCCTTCTCGTTCTTCCTTGGAGCGGGGCAAGCGTTCGGCATTGATGAGTCTGATGGACCATCAGTTGGGGCAGGGCATGATAGCCTGTGTAGATGCCGATTATGATTTTCTGATGCAGGGTGTCACACCTGTCTCACAGTTTATCATCGACAATCCATTCGTGCTTCACACATACGCCTATGCCATTGAAAACATGCAGTGCTATGCACCGTCATTACATGATGTGTGTGTGATGGTGACGCTCAACGACCATGCTGTTTTTGATTTCCGGAGCTATCTCGGTGAGTTCAGCAAAATCATCTTTCCCCTGTTCGTGTGGTCGATATGGCATTACCGTAACAATGTGTATGGGCAATTTACAATAACAGATTTCAACAAAAGCGTTGAACTGGGCAAGTTCAGTCTGGCAAATGCCACATCACTTCTTGACAATCTGCGTGCTAAAGTGTTTCGCAAATGCAACTGGTTGAAACACCGTAATCCCAATGCAAAGGAGTCGTACCTCAAACTGAAGAAGGAACTGATGGCATTGGGTGTCACCCCGGAGACCACATACCTCTATATACAGGGGCATCATCTGTTTGACAAACTGGTGCAGCCGATGCTTGCACATGTCTGTCAGACCCTTGTGCGTGAGCGTGAGAACGAGATACGCCGTAAGGCTGTGCATTCCACCCAAATGCGCAACGAACTGTCGTGTTATGCCCACAGTGTGCAGGATGTAGAGCAGATGTTGAAAAAGAACATGGGATACATGGGGTCGGAACCATTCCGCAGAATCCAGCATGATTTGGAGGCCATGCTCAACATGACACCTGCCCAAAAGCCTGAGGCTGAGAGACACGATGAATAATCAATTCTCTTTCCAGAATGAGGGGGTGAACAGCACAATCACACTAAAGAATTCAAGACGACCTATCAGCATCAGTATTGCACATATCCATTTGCCAATGTCGGGAATGTGACTCCACGACATGGTGGGGCCAATTTCCAGTCCCAGTGTGGGACCCACATTGCTGGCACAGCTCATGGCGATGGTAAACGAGTTGGTGCTGTCAACGCCAAGGCAAGTGAGGGTGAAATAGGCAAAGATACAGGTGGCAATATATAATGTGAAAAACACCAGCAGGGTGGTTTGTGCCGAAGGTGACACGTTGTTGCCATTGATTCTTACCGGCAATACCGCTTTGGGGTGAATGATTCGTTTGAACTCGTTGCGCATGATTTTGAGCAGCATTACACCTCTAATACATTTGAACCCTCCACTGGTGCTGCCTGCACAGGCTCCGAAAAACATGCAGACACAGAGTATCACCCATGTGATGTGCGGCCACTGTCCGGCATCGGCATTGAACATTCCCGTTGTAGTGATGAATGATACCACTTGGAACAATGCACACCGCAGGGCATATGCCCAGTCGTATTGAACATCCTTGATCAAAAAGAACATGATGGCCAATGTGGCCAAAGACACAAGGGTGAGGTAAAGGCGTAATTCACCATCCTTGAACAACGATCTGACCTTACCTTTGACCACCGCCATATACATCAAGGTGAAATTGATGCCGGAGCAGAGCATGAAGGTGATGGCGATATAGTCGATAAGGGCAGAATGGAAATGCCCTGTACTGTCGTTATAAGTAGAAAAACCACCTGTGGCCGTTATGGCCATGGCATAGTTGATGCTATCGAAACCTCCCAATCCCGAAAAATAAAGACATAGCGTGCAGCCTATGGTAAGGGCAAAGTAAATCACCCATATAGACTTGGCGTTGGTGCTCAGGCGGGGGTGTATCTTGGTGCGGATGGGTCCTGTAGCCTCTGCCGAAAAGACCCTCATGCTACCGCCTACCAGAGAGGGTAGAATGGCTATGGTAAAGAACACGATACCCAGGCCGCCTATCCATTGTGTCATGGTGCGCCAGAACAACAGACCACGGGGCAGGGCCTCAACATCATCGATGATTGAAGCTCCCGTAGTGGTAAATCCCGACATGGTTTCAAAAAAAGCATCCGTGTAGTTGTTGATGTAGCCACTGATGATGAACGGCAATGCACCAAAGATGCTGAAGATGAGCCAAGTGAGGGTCACCAGCAGGTAGGCATCGCGTCTGCCCATACTGTTTTCGGCATGATAACCTTTGTATTTCAGCGCGACTCCAGCGGCTGTGGTCAGGGCTATGGTTACGATGAATGCCATCATGTCGTCTTCCTGATAATAGATGGACATCATCAGGCAGC
Organism: Bacteroidales bacterium; assembly: GCA_004557285.1. Lineage (GTDB taxonomy): Bacteria > Bacteroidota > Bacteroidia > Bacteroidales > Bacteroidaceae > Prevotella. The sequence goes on from SFEK01000007.1 coordinate 6,581, forward strand.
AAAACAGCATCACGACCTCAATGAAAAGCAATGACCCCAATACCTTGTAGATAATTTTCAAGTTGATCATCTCGGTGTCTTAGTTGAAGAATTTCTCGATTTTGTTCATGTTTACATTGTGGCAGAACACTACAACGATGTCGCCAGCCTCAATCTGTGAATTACCCGACACGAGATGGCCTTCTCCATTCCTAACCAGACCACCTATGGTCACTCCGCGTGGCAGGCCAAGTTCATATACCTTCTTCCTTGTCACCTTAGAGCCTTGTTGTGCGGTGAGTTCTGCCACATCGGCATTGGCTGTCATCAGGAAACGGGTGTTTCGCACATCGGCGTCGAGCATCATCTGGTAAATATGGCTGGCGGCTATGGCCTTTTTGTTGACAATGGTACCAATGTCAAGACTTTCTGCCATGCTCACATAATCGATGTTCTCAACCATGGCGATGGTCTTTCTCACGCCCAGACGCTTGGCGGTAAGACAGGCCAGAATGTTGGTCTCGGCATTGCCTGTGAGCGCCACGAATGCCTGGGTGTTCTTGATGCCTTCTTCAACCAGCAGGGGCAAATCCCTACCGTCTCCATTGATGACCATTATCTGGTCGTTGTTGACCACCTCGTTGATGTATTCACAGCGTTTCTCGTCTATTTCGATAATCTTCGCACTCATGTAGTCGGGCAGGGTCAAGGCAGCCCTTAATGCGGTGTTTCCGCCACCCATAATCATTACGTTTTTCACATCAACATAGTGCTCTTTTCCTACCAGCTTGCGGATATAAGGTACATAGTTGCGTGTGGTCATGAAATATACCAAGTCATAGATTTTCAGTTCATCGTCGCCTCGTGGAATGATGGTTTCGTTTCCACGCTTGATGGCCACGATGTGGTAAGGCGTTTCAGGCTTGCACAAGTCTTTCAGAGGCTCGTTGAGAATCTCGCAGGCTTCTCGCAGTTTGATGCCCAGCATGATAAGCGCACTGTTGTGCACTTCCCAACGTTGTCGCACCCAACTCATTTTAAGACCGTTTGTGATGTCCTGTGCCGCAAGGTTTTCTGGATATATCAGAGAGTTGATGCCCATGTTCTTGAAGAAATCCGTCAGGTCAGGTGCTGTAAGTTCGTGGTTGCTGATTTTGGCCACCGTCTTTTTTGCACCCAACGCCTTGGCGAGCATACAACTGTTCATGTTGAGGTTTTCATCGGGGGTCACGCCGATGAACAATGCAGCATTTTGTATGCCGGCATCCTTCAGTGCCTTTACACTCGAAGGTGATGCATGCACAGTCATGAGGTCGTAATCGCTGCTGATATTGCTCAGTCTTTCTTCGTCGTCGTCAATCAGTACGATATCCTGGTCGTTGCGTGAGAGCAGCTTTGCCAGATATGTTCCAATGGCGTATGCTCCGGCTATGATAATTTTCATGATACAGAGTCTGGTTATGTCAGTCGTTGATGATTTTCAGTATTTCCTGTTCTATGGCTTCGGCATCAATGCCTACAAAGTGTTGCAGCTCGTCAACGGTGCCTTGTTCGACAAACTTGTCGGGCAGACCCATGCGCACGATGGTGGAATGCTGTTGGTGATCTTCCATCCATTCTGCGACCGCAGAGCCCAGTCCTCCGTTTCTTGTTCCATCTTCCACGGTGATGATGCGGTCAAAACGTTGTGCCACCTCTTGCAGGATATTTTCGTCGAGGGGTTTAAGGAAACGCATGTCGTAGTGGGCTATCTTCAGGTCGGCATGTTCACCCTCGATGTGTTCGATGGCTTTGGTCACATTATTGCCGATATGGCCGATGGAGAGAACGGCTACCTGTTGTCCGTCTTTCAGTTTCCTGCCGGTTCCCACTTTCACTTCTTCCATTTTGTTGCGCCAGTCGATAATCACACCACGGCCGCGAGGGTATCTGATGACAAAGGGTCCCTTGTCGGGCAGTTGCGCCGTGTACATCAGGTTGCGCAATTCGTGTTCGTTCATAGGGGCGGCAATGGTCAGGCCGGGAATGGGGCGCAATGCTGCCATGTCGAATGCGCCATGGTGAGTGGCACCATCTTCTCCTACCAGACCGGCACGGTCGAGACACAGCACTACAGGCAACCTCAGAATTGCCACATCGTGGATGATGTTGTCATAGGCACGTTGAGCAAACGAACTGTAGATATTGCAGAAAGGTTGCAATCCGTCTTTGGCCATTCCTGCCGAGAAGGTGACGGCATGGCCTTCTGCTATGCCAACGTCGAATGCTCTGGTGGGCAACTCTTTCATCATGATGTTCATTGAACAACCCGATGGCATGGCCGGAGTTACTCCCACAATCCTGGGATTCTGCCGGGCCAGTTCAAGCAGGGTCTCACCGAACACGTCTTGATATTTCAATGGCTTGCCCGTGTTGTCTCCAGTGATGCGTTGACCGGTATTGATGTCAAACTTTCCCGGTGCGTGCCATACGGTGGCATTGCCTTCTGCCGGTGCATATCCATGTCCTTTCTTGGTGTGCAGGTGCAGGAGCTTGGGGCCTTTCATGTCTTTCATCTGTCTCAGAATACGCACCAGTTCAATCACCTGATGACCGTTGAATGGTCCAAAGTAGCGGATGTTGAGTCCCTCAAAGATGTTCTGCTGATGACTGATGGCCGACTTCAGTGCGTTGTTCAGTCGGATAATGCCCTTGCGCCTGTCGTCATTGAGGTAACCTTTGGAATTAAGCCAGCGTGACAACTTGAACCTCAAGCGGTTGTAAGTCTCGTTGGTGTTGAGCTTGAGCAGATAATGTTTCAATCCACCAACGCTGCGGTCGATGCTCATGTTGTTGTCGTTGAGCACTATGAGCATGTCATTGGGCGTGGTTGACACATTGTTCAATCCTTCAAAGGCCAGGCCGCCACTCATGGCACCATCGCCGATGATGGCTACTACACGTCTGTCGGTATTGCCCGTCTTTCTTGCTGCTACAGCCATACCAAGGGCGGCAGATATGGAGTTGGAAGAATGTCCGCAGACAAAACTGTCGTATTCACTCTCCTCTGGTGAGGGGAATGGTTTCAGACCGTGCCATTTCCTGTTGGTGTAGAAGGTGTCTTTGCGTCCGGTCAATATCTTGTGTCCGTAAGCCTGATGCCCCACATCCCACACCAGTCTGTCTTCTGGCGTGTCGTAAACGTAGTGCAAGGCTACGGTCAGTTCTACTACTCCCATGCTTGAGGCCAAGTGTCCTGGGTTGACGGAAAGCTCCTGGAGAATGTCGTTGCGCAGTTCTTCGCACAACTGTGGCAACTGTTCTACCTTAAGTTTTCTCAGGTCTTTCGGACTGTTGATCTTGTCGAGGAGTTCAAATTTCTTTGATTTAACCATCTTTCATTAATGAATGTTAGTGCAAAGATACTGCAAGTAGAGTGAAATGCAAAATAAAAAGCGGACGAAGTGTCTTTTTATTTTCATTTTTCCCTTACCTTTGCACCATCCTTATCATCAGGATGCGAAAACAATCAGTAATAAAGATGTAAAACGATGAAAAAAACGGGTATTGACAGATTTGTGAAAACATTGCTCCGTTGCTCACGCGAGGCATTGTCACCAACCAGGAAAAGTGCTTTTTGGTTGCTGAAGTTGATGGTTCCCATTTCCTTGGGGGTGTCATTGATGCAACATTTTGGTATATTGGCCTGGATGGCTCAATATCTTAACCCTTTGTTTGTCTATTTGGGGTTGCCGGGGTCATCGGCTGTGATTTTCATGTCGGGTGTTGCTGCCGGAACCTATGCGGGCATTGCCGCCATGACAGCCTTGCCGCTTACCATGAAGCAAGCCACCATCATGGCCATTATGATAGCCCTTTGTCATTCATTGCCCATGGAGTGTGCCGTCAACAAGAAAACAGGCTCTTCGGCCTGGAAAATGGCTGTGATACGTTTGTTCATGGCCTTTGTCTGTGCTTGGGGGCTGAACCTGTTGTTGCCTGAAATGCCGGGCAACTATATCTTTTTGGGAGCCCCGGCTGACAGTTCGTTTGCCCAGGTGCTGGGCACATGGCTGTGGTCGCAGGTGAAAATGTCGGCAATGGTATTCCTGATTATTTACGTGCTCATGGTGGTTCAGCAGATGATAGAAGCCTATGCCTTGTTGAAACCGCTGTCCAACATGCTTGGTCCTTTGATGACGGTGTTTGGCATTCCCCGTCATTCAGCCTACATGTGGCTGGTGGGCAACGTGTTGGGCATCAGTTATGGATCGGCAGTGATGCTTGAGCTGGAGTCTCGTGGCCTCATCAGGCGTGATGAGGCCAATGATGTGAACTACCATCTCATTATGAACCACTCTATGCTTGAAGATACCATTGTATTTGCCTTGACAGGCATATCGGCATTGTGGCTGATGGGAACAAGGGTGAGTTGTGCCATGGCGCTGGTTTGGAGCCGTAGGCTGTTGTTGTGTGTGAAAAAGAAAAGAAGTTAAAGCCATTGGTGATGAGGATGTTTCCGCTCAATACAATGACTTTAACCTCTATGGTTTGTTGTTAGGCGTGTTCTGTTTGATTAACCCCGCCATTAGCTAAGACACGGACAATCAGTCGATACCTTCTCCTGTGTATTCTTGCACAGGCAGCGTGCCTTTGAGTGCACCGAGGGCATTGTATGCCAATGATTCCAACTCGTTTTCACCGGGCATCATGACGATTGGTGCCAGATAGTCAATCTGGGGTTTCAACAGTCCCATGCAGTAGTCGTCGAAGCAAATACCACCTGTGAGGATGATGGCATCTACCTTGCCTCTGAGTGTAACATACATCGAACCGATGTATTTGGCAATGTTGTACATCATGGCCTCTACGGCAGTCTTGTAGGGTTCTTCTCCCTGCTCTGCCTTCAATGAGATGTCAATCATGTTGTTGGAGCCAACGTATGCCATGAGGCCTCCCTTGCCGCTGATGAGCTTCTTGATTTCCTCTTGGGTGTATTTGCCGCTGAAACAGAGGTCAACAAGTTGTGCTGCTGGCAGTGTACCCGCACGCTCAGGAGAGAAAGGTCCGTCGCCGTCGAAGGCGTTGTTCACGTCAACCACACTTCCTTTGAGGTGTGCTCCGACAGAGATGCCGCCACCCATGTGCGAAACGATGAGGTTGAGGTCTTCGTATTTCTTGCCGATGGATGCGGCATATTTGTGGGCTAGAGCCTTGCTGTTGAGTGCGTGGAAAATGGAGATGCGCTTGATGAAGGGCAGGCCTGTGAGTTTGGCGATAGGCCAGCGCTCATCCACGACGCCGGGATCTGCGGTGAATGAAGGGCAATGGCATATCTGTGCAATCTCGTCAGCCAGCAGCACGCCCAGGTTGCAGGCGTGGTCTTGCTTGGCATTGATCAGGTCGTGTCTCATCTTCTCGTTCGATCTGTACACACCGCCATGCAGGGGTTTAAGCAGACCACCGCGTCCGATTACCGCGTCGAAGTTTAACTCGATGCCGGCTTCTTCAAGTTTTTCCAGGATGAATTTCTTGCGGTATTCATATTGGTCGCTCACTCTTTTGAATGTGGCCAATTCTGCAATGGAGTGGTGTACTCCGGTCATCCATATCGGCTTGTCGTTTTCGTAAACTGCAATCTTGGTGGATGTAGAACCAGGATTGATAACAAAAATTCTTGCTGGATTATTCATGTTTCAGTGTTTTGGAATGTTGTAATTCAGTAATTTGACAATTGTCAGGGGCTGCTCTTTATCTTGACTTACAGGCCAATGCAGGCAAGTGCCAGGCTATAGAACTTGGATTCGTTGGTGTCTGCACGCGAGGCCACGACAACGGGTGCTGTTGTTCCGCAGAGCATGCCGGCAGTTTCGGCTTTGGCAAACAGGGTGATGGTCTTGTAGAACACGTTACCCGACTCGATGTTGGGGAAAATCAGCACATCGGCATTTCCTACAACGGGTGAGCAAATGCCTTTGATGTTTCCGCTGTCAGCGTCGCAGGCTGTTTTCACATCCATGGGGCCTCCAATGCACACGGGGCCGTAAACATTCTCTTCGGCTTGTTGCTTGAGGGTTTCATAGCTGATAGTGTGAGGGAACTTCTCGTTCACTTTCTCTGTGCAGTGTATCAGGGCCACGTTGGGTTTCTCTACACCCAGTTTGCGGCTTACGCCTACCGCATAGCCTATGATGGCTTCAAACTGCTCCAGAGTGGGGCGTGGACAAACGGCAGCATCAGAGAATACCAACAACTTGTTGTAGGATGGGATGCTTGTCACGGTAATGTGACTCAGCACTCGTCCTTTTTCCAAAATGCCTTGTTCTTTATTGAGCACCGCACGCAGCAGGTTGTCGGTGTTGACCGTGCCTTTCATCAGCACATCAGCCTTGCCTTCCCTAACCAGGGCTACCGCCTGTCGTGAGGCATCATCAACGTCACCACATTCCATTACCTCAACATGGTCGGGATACTGGGCCTTGATGGCTTCGAATGCAGGGGTGCATTTACCTGAACATACCAGATAAAAGTCGGCAAAACCAACTTCAAGACTACGTCTTACTACATGTTCTGTGTGAGAGTCGGCTGGACAAGCCATTGCTACGCGCACCCTTTTTTCCAAAGAGCGCAGGCGATTGATAATTTCATCAAAGTTGCTAATCGGTTTCATAGATTTAAAAGTTTGATGCAAAGATACATCATGAGCGTCAAACTACAAAATCTTCCTTTTGCCTTCCTGTCGTCATTGTCATGACACAAACGCAACTTTTTGTTTTAATTATTATGCACAAACTACATGAAATTGTGCAATTTGATACAAAAACATTTCTTTCTGTTTAGTTTTTATTGTCAAAACGATATATTAAGTGTTAAATATACAAACTACAAATATTTAAGTATTATTAACTGAAAGTACAGTGAAAACCTTGATAAATGCACAAATGCGGGTATAAGTGTGCATGAATATTCTATATAAAATGCACACTCCTGGCATGGTGTGTGCATTTTACAGTATGGCATTATTCAGATATGTTAACGCCTTTAACTTCTAAGAAATGTTCATCGTGATGACATGATGGTGTGGGTCGAATGTCACACCGGGACGATTGATAAAGTCGGACAGGACACCGTTGGCCGACAGCTCGTCTGTTGTGCCTACAGACAGTTTGTGGCGTTGCATCAGCCATAATTTGTCGGCAGTCTGAAGAGTTAGTTCCAGGTCGTGGGTTGACATGAAAATGGTTTTGCCTTTTTCGTGACTTAGATGCGCCAGCAGTTGCATGATTTCCACTTTGCTCGGATAATCGAGAAAGGCGGTGGGCTCATCAAGAATAATCATGGGTGTCTGCTGGGCAAGTGCCTTGGCTATCATCACTTTCTGTCGTTCACCGTCGCTCAATGTTCCCGTCATACGTTCTGCCAGATGGTTGATGCCCACCAGTTGCATACATTCATCGACAATGTGCTTGTCATTCTCGTTCAGTTTGCCCCAGAATCCCGTATAGGGTGTTCTGCCCAACCCAACGATGTCGCGGGCTGTCATGTTGTCCACATCGGGGCGAGAGGTGAGTACTACACTGACGATGCGCGCCAATTCTTGATGGTTGTAGTCGGTCAGGTTCTTGCCGTCCACAAGGATATTGCCACTTAGTGGAGGCAAGAATGCCGACAATGTTTTCAACAGTGTTGATTTGCCTGCACCGTTAGGGCCAATCAGACAAGTCAGTTTGTTGGCTTCGATGTCAGCGCAAATATCAGCCGCCACGGTTTTAACATGGCGGCCTGTGCGATAACCTATGGTAAGTGATTGCAGTCTGAAATTCATCAATTCCGCGTATTTAGTCTTCCATGAGCTTTCTGTATCTTCCTTTTTTGATTTCCTCGTTGCCCATTCTTCTGGCTTTGTTGATTTCGTAGTCAGAATAGCTGCCTTCGAAATAGAACACTTCACCATTGCCCTCGAAGGCAAGGATATGGGTACAGATACGGTCGAGGAACCAACGGTCGTGGCTGATGACCACGGCGCAACCGGCAAAGGCGTCAAGACCTTCTTCCAGTGCTCGCAGTGTGTTCACGTCGATGTCGTTGGTAGGTTCGTCGAGCAGCAGCACGTTGCCCTCTTGTTTCAGGGCCATGGCCAGTTGCAGTCGGTTTCGTTCGCCACCTGAGAGCGTTCCGCACAGTTTGTTTTGGTCGGTTCCGGAGAAGTTGAAACGTGAGATGTAGGCACGGGCATTGATGTCTCTTCCGCCCATTCGTATGGTCTCGTTACCCTGTGATATGGTTTCGTAAACGGATTTCTTGGGGTCGATATCCTTGTGCTGCTGGTCAACATAAGCCAGTTTTACCGTTTCGCCTACTTCAAAGTTGCCGCCATCGGCCTTTTCCAGTCCCATGATGAGCCTAAACAGGGTGGTCTTGCCCGCACCATTAGGGCCAATCACACCCACAATGCCGTTGGGAGGAAGCATGAAGTTCAGGTCGTTGAAAAGCACTTTCTCGCCAAATGCCTTCTTTACATGCTGTGCTTCGATAACCTTGTTGCCCAGGCGAGGACCGTTGGGGATGAATATCTCCAGCTTCTCTTCACGTTCCTTCTGCTCCTGTCCGAGCATCTGTTCGTAGGCGTTGAGACGCGCCTTGCCCTTGGCCTGTCGGGCCTTAGGTGCCATGTGAGCCCATTCCAGTTCTCGTTCAATAGCCTTTCGGCGTTTTGATGCCTGTTTCTCCTCCTGCATCATTCGCTTGGTCTTTTGGTCAAGCCACGAAGAGTAGTTGCCATGCCATGGAATTCCCTCGCCGCGGTCGAGTTCAAGAATCCACTCGCTCACGTCGTCCAGGAAGTATCGGTCGTGGGTTACGGCTATCACCGTGCCCTCGTATTGCTGCAAGTGTTGTTCCAGCCAGTCGATACTTTCTGCATCGAGGTGGTTGGTAGGCTCATCAAGCAAGAGCACATCGGGCTTCTGCAGCAGCAATCGGCACAAGGCCACACGGCGCCTTTCACCACCCGAGAGGTTGGTTACAGGCCAGTCGCCCGGCGGACATCTGAGTGCAGCCATTGCCCTGTCGAGCTTTGAGTCCATGTTCCAGGCATCGGTGGCATCGATGATGTCCTGCACTTCAGCCTGTCGTTGCATCAGCTTGTCCATTTTGTCGGGGTCGCTGTAATACTCTTCCAGACCGAATTTCATGTTGATGTCTTCATATTCTTGCAGAGCGTCATACACCTCTTGCACGCCTTCTTGCACATTCTCTTTCACGGTCTTGGCTTCATTCAGTGGAGGGTCCTGTGGCAAATACCCCACGGTATAACCCGGGCTCCACACCACCTCGCCCTGTGTAGGCTGTTCAAGTCCGGCAATGATTTTCATCAGTGTTGACTTTCCTGCACCGTTAAGACCGATGATGCCGATTTTTGCACCATAGAAGAACGAGAGGTATATGTTCTTCAAAATCTGTTTCTGATTTTGGGGGATGATTTTTGATACTCCCACCATGGAGAAGATAATCTTCTTGTCGTCTATTGTTGCCATATATATAAATAAGGTTATAAGATGCGTTGTTGATGGTATTAAATGTTATTTCCCGTTGTTGTTGATTAGCTTGCGGGCAAACTCGATAATGGTGTCCTTGCCTTGCCTGAAATCGTCGTCGTCAAGGTCTACCTTGTAGTCAGGCTCAATGCCAAACTCTGTGCATTGTTTGTTCTTGTCGTACATGGGACACGCACTGAAGCGCACACTCCATCCGTTGGGCAGCTGGCTACTGAAAGGAAGTCCTGCACCGCCACCGGTCTTGTCGCCCACCACGGTCACAAGCGGACAACATTTCATGTATTTTACAAATTCGTTGGCAGCACTATACACCTCTCTGTTGGTGAGCACCACCACCGGCTTGTGCCAGCGGATGCCGCTTGAGGGCTTCAGTTTCTGTTCTTCCATCTTCGACAATTCGTTGTGTCCAGGGCCAGTCTTGTGCTGCATGTATCCCACGAGCAATTCCTTGTCGGTAAATCTTGCAGCCATTTTTTCTGCTGTGGTCAGCATCCCGCCTCCATTGCCACGGATGTCGATAATCAGACCGTTGCAGGTGGCAAGGGCAAACATCACATCATCAAGATTGCCGTCGCCCACTCCATTTGAAAAACTGCTGTATCTGATATAGCCGATGTTGTCGTCCAGTTTGCGGTATTTCATTCCTGAAGCTATTTTGTAGTCAGTGCCCAGATATTTTCTCAACAGCGTGTCGCTGACGTTCGAGGGATAGTCTTCGTGCCATTTCCAGTATCTGCCCTGGTCAAACGATGCATATATGTTGACATGTCCGTCGCGCAGTTCGGCGAGCATGTTGCACAACACCTCAAATACTTGTGCCTCGCTCATGCGGTCGTCCATCTGGACCGAATATCTGGCATATACGTCATTCCAGTCAACACCGTGCATTTCTTTCTTGTAATCAAAGAAGCAATAGTGTTCGTCCAGAATTTTCCACAAAGCCTCAAAGTTGCCACGAGGGGTGTCGGCAAATTCATCCTCGTCAACACATGAGGTAATCATGCATAGCGAGCAAAGCACGGTAAGTAGGTAGATGCTTGTTTTCATGGCTTTAAACGGGTGATTTTGAAGTTTCTGACAATACCCAGCACAATCATGTTGGAGTAGCTGTGGTATTTCAAATGGTTGACTTTGGCCTGGCGGAAATCTCCAAGGTATCCGATGCGCAGTGTGGTGTGGTGCAGCGAGATGTTGAGTGTCAGCAGTTGTCTTAGCGATGGTGTGCTGATGAATGTCGTGGGCACGACATTGTGGTCGTAGTTGCCACGGCTGAATATCTCGTAGTACGACTGTCCGTAGTTAGGCGAGAACATGACACCCAGGAGTGGGGCACTTGCCTCATAGCCCACTTGGAATGGCACATTCAGCCAACTGAACTTATACGAGGCAGCGACCGTTGGTGCGATGTTGAACGACAACCTGGCTTGAGCAGGGTTGTTGCTTCCCAATGTGTTGTAGAGAAATCCTGCACTGAGTTCTGCCATGGCACCTGCCCTTATGTTGAACCTGTTGTCCATGATGTTCCATTGCCGGCAGGCTCCATAGCTGAAGGTGTAGTTGCCTGCCATCTCGTCACCTTCGCCCGACCTGATTTCTGCTTTGGCCATGCTACCTTGATGTATCAGCACACGCATCCATTTACGCCCTTCCCATTGTCGCACGGTGTGTGAGATGTACGATATTTCCGTGCCATGATATTTTTCCTGTGTGAGATAGGTATCCAATATGTTGATGCCACCCACGCCAATCATCTGGGCATTGGTCACCTTCTTCCCCTCAGTCTCGTTGTTTACAGCCTGGGCATTCATCAATAGGGGAGTCATCGTCAGCAGAGCAGCCGTCAGTCGGTTAATTATCGTCTTCATCTTGGAAAAGGCTAAGTTGTCCTGTTATCTCATCGATTACCTGGCTTTGGCTCTTGCCTGCATCAGGGTCAAGATTTTCCTCTATTCCTTCAGTTGGCGTCTCTTCGGCATCTTCCTGGTCTTCGTCAATGCTTTCCTGAGGCATTCGGGGCTCCAGTTGTTCCACGCTGTCAATGGTCCAGTTGCTCACGCGCTTGCCTTTGGCCTTGAATCCCTTTACGCCTACAAACTCTTCGGCGTCAATGTCTATCGGTTCACGGATGGCGTCGTTGCCTCCAAAGTTGACCTTGAAACGTGGAAGTGGTTCGTCTGTCATGAACAGCAGTTTGCTCTTCGGGTTGTCGCCGATATAGTTCTGCTTGCGCTTGGTAGCTTCGAGCATGAAACGCTTGACATACAGATATCCCTGTTGGTCGGCGTCAAAGAGCACAGCTGTCCACACTTTGGCCGCATCAAACTTCTCTATGCGGAAGATGTTGTCTTCATAATGGTTGTTGGCATCGAAGTTGGTCAGGTAAAAATCGCCGTTGTCGAGGATGACGAGAATGTTGTCATTTTCGTTGAATTCGCCGAGCAACTGTCCGTGCTCATCATAGTTGAGACGCTTCACGTCGGGGTCAAACCACACTTTTCTTCCACCCAGTGTGCTGTGACCATGGCTTTTCAGCGAAATCCTGTGTACGTTGAAGCGTGTGAGCAGGGTGCCCTTTGCACTGCGGTTCTTGATCATCACTTCAGCAAAGTCGCGCTCCTTGAAGATGTTCTTCAGTCTTGGAGCAGGGTCGAGCGTCACCTTGATGATTTCAGCCTCACCATTGGGGTTAGCCGTAAAGTAGGCGATGCGCGAGCCCGGCGTGCCCTGTGTGATGTCGTATTCCCTGTCGCGGGTGCAGCTGGTCACAAAGAACCGCTTCATGTAGAATTTGCCCATCTTGCCGTCGCGGTACACCACATTATAAATGGTACGCTTGTCGTTTTTCTTGAACACCGCCACATGGAGCACATTCTTGCCGATGAATATCTTGTCGGCCACTTTGGTAATCTTGTATTTTCCGTCACGATAGAAGATGATGATGTCGTCGATGTCGGAGCAGTTGCACACAAATTCATCCTTTTTCAATGATGTACCTACGAATCCTGTGTTGCGGTTGATATACAGTTTCTCGTTGGCTTCTACCACCTTGGTGGCCTCGATGGTGTCGAAATTCCTGATTTCAGTCAGTCGTGGATGTGCAGCACCGTATTTTTCCTTGAGGTGTCTGAACCACTCGGCCGTCACCTCAATCATGTTCGAGAGTTTATTGTCGATGTCATCGATTTCCTCTTTGATTTTGGCCATCAGTTCTTCGGCCTTGTCCTTGTTGAATTTCAGGATGCGGGCCATCTTGATGTCCATAAGTCTCAGGATGTCATCCTTGGTCACCTCGCGTATCATGCTCGGATAAAAAGGCGTCAGTCGGTTGTCGATGTGTTCGCAGGCGGCATCCATGTTGGGTGCCATTTCAAATTTGCGGTCTTTATAGATACGTTCTTCGATAAAAATCTTTTCCAGCGAAGCAAAGTGCAGCTGTTCCTGCAGCTCGTGCTTTCTGATTTCCAGTTCTTTACGCAGCAACCCCATGGTGCTGTCGGTAGAGTGTCGCAACACATCGCTGATGGCGAGGAATTTCGGCTTTTTGTCTTCAATGACGCAGCAGTTGGGTGAGATGTTGATTTCGCAGTCAGAGAAGGCATACAGGGCATCGAGGGTCTTGTCCGACGACACTCCCGGTGCCAGATGTATTTGTATTTCCACTTGTGCGGCAGTGTTGTCGTCCACCTTCCTTGCCTTGATTTTTCCCTTTTCAATGGCTCTCAGTATCGAGTCGATGAGCGTGGTGGTGGTCTTGCCGTAGGGTATCTCGCGTATCACAAGTGTCTTGTTGTCCAATTTTTCGATCTTGGCCCTCACTTTCAATGTTCCCCCTCGCTGTCCGTCGTTGTATTTGCTCACATCAATACTTCCTCCTGTGGGGAAGTCGGGATAGAGTGTGAATGGTTCGCCATGCAGATAGCTGATGGCGGCATCGCAGATATCGTTGAAGTTGTGGGGGAGGATTTTCGATGACAAGCCTACGGCGATACCCTCGGCTCCTTGGGCCAGCAGCAGGGGAAATTTGGCGGGCAGTGTGATGGGCTCTTTGTTGCGTCCGTCGTAACTGAGCTGCCATTCGGTGGTTTTGGGATTGAACACCACGTCAAGAGCAAATTTGGAGAGCCGAGCCTCGATGTAACGAGGGGCAGCGGCACGGTCGCCTGTCAGAATGTTGCCCCAGTTGCCTTGGCATTCCACGAGCAGATCTTTCTGTCCCAGCTGTACCAGTGCGTCGCCGATAGATGCATCGCCGTGAGGGTGAAACTGCATGGTATGCCCCACGATGTTGGCCACCTTGTTGTAGCGTCCGTCGTCCATTCGTTTCATCGAGTGGAGAATACGTCGCTGCACGGGTTTCAGTCCGTCCTCGATGTGAGGCACGGCACGTTCCAATATCACGTAAGAGGCATAATCCAGAAACCAACTCTGATACATTCCGCTGAGGTGATGAACCACAGAGGCATCAAAGCGGTTGGCAGGGATATAGCTGTTCGTTTCGTCTGTAGGCTGTACGTCTTCGTGCAATTCTTCAGAGCCTTCCAAATCTTTTATATTATCGTCCATAGTCTTTTCATCATTGCCTCTTGTGCATCATGGCTTGTTTCCATGATATTCGTCAAGGCACATCATTGCTGCAAAGTTAGCGAAAACTGATTGAATTTCAAAATAAATAGAGGTGAAACCGTCAAAAAACAGTCTTCACAATCTTGCGGATGTTGTCTGCCTTGCCCATCGTGTAGTAATGTATGGCAGGTACGCCATGTCGCAGCAAGTCCTGGCTTTGCGCCATACACCATGCCACGCCGGCCTCGTAGACCTGCTCTTTGGTCTTGGCCTTGAGTATCTCGTTGACCAAGTCTTGTGGTATGTCCAGATGAAACGATCTGGGCAGCAAGTCAATCTGCCGGGCCACGGAGATGGGCTTCAGACCTGGAATGATGGGCACGGTTATGCCTGCTTTTCGGCAACGGTCAACGAAGTCGTAATAGCGGGCATTGTCGAAAAACATCTGCGTGATGACATAGTCGGCACCTTTCTCCACCTTCTCTTTCAGGTGTTGTATATCAGTGTCCATGTTGGCTGCCTCATAGTGTTTCTCGGGATAGCCTGCCACACCGATGCTGAAGTCGGTGGGCAGTCCGTTGACCACTGTGGGGTCAAGGTATCTGCCCTTGTTCAGGTTGCTGATCATGCCCACCAGTTCGTCGGTGTGGGCAAAACCTTCAGGGTCGGGAATGAAGAATCGTTGTCCGGGAATGGCGTCACCACGCAGGGCCACCACATTGTCGATGCCCAGAAAGTGCAGGTCGAGCATCTCACTTTCAATCTTGTGTTTCGATGCACCGCCGCAGATGACGTGGGGCACGATGTCGATGCTAAACCGCTTCATGATGGCGGCCACAATGGCTATTGTTCCTGGGCGTTTGGCCAAGGTCATTCGGGTATAGGTGCCATCGGAGTTTTCGTGGTATTCCACCTCGTCACGGTGACAGGTGACATTTAGAAACGGAGGGGCAAACTCCATGAGAGGTTCAATGCTGCTGTACAGTTTTGATACGTCACTGCCTTTCAGGGGTGGCACCAGTTCAAACGATGCGAATGGCGACCTGCTTCTTTTCAATATGTCAATTACTTTAGTCATAAATAATTCTTTGGATGGTATGATTGTCTATTACTTTTTTGATGGTATGCCAGTGGACGTCATCAGTCTTTACCTACGCTGAAATAACGTGCCTCAGGGTGCTCGATAAACATTCCGCATACGGTGGTTGAAGGGATGATTGAATAGTTCTCGGTGAGTTTCACCCCTATGCGCTGTTCGGCATCAAGCAGAGCCAATGCTGTGCCTTTCAGACTGTGGTCAGGACAGGTGGCGTAGCCGAAAGCCGGACGTATGGCCGGACGTTTCCCGTAGATGGTGCGTTGTCCCCATTCCACCGCTGCCTCAGCCAGTCGGGCGCACAGGGCGTGTCTCATCAGGTGGCGGTACGACTTGTGGTCATCTGCCTGTTCGGCGTCCATGGCCGATGCGCAGAATATGCCCACGGGCATGGTGTTGCCATCGGGAATGAAGTCAACGAGCGACAGGCATGTGCCCACATCCTTGTGCATACGTTGCATGGGCATCACCGTGCGGTCGTCAAATACCAGGTTGTTGCCCTGCTTGCTGGTGCAGAAGAAACGCACGAGCCATTTCAGCTGAATGCTT
This sequence comes from Bacteroidales bacterium, assembly GCA_004557285.1. Taxonomy (GTDB): domain Bacteria; phylum Bacteroidota; class Bacteroidia; order Bacteroidales; family Bacteroidaceae; genus Prevotella. The sequence goes on from SFEK01000007.1 coordinate 22,304, forward strand.
CCGTCGGCCATCACTTGTTGCAGCATCTCCTTTCCCTCGGCCAATGTCTTTCGTGCCTCGGGATTGACCAGTATCTGTTGCAGGGTTTCCCCACGGAATCCCCAGAACAGCAGAAACATTCTCCAGTCGATGAGCGGCTCCACATCCGTTGGCAGTGGCAACACCTCTTCCTTGTCGTGGAGTGTTGCCAGCGGCAATGCCTCGGGGTAGGGATGCACCACCAGTCGGCGCCTGTAAGCCTCTTCGTCGCTGATGGTGTCCACATGGCGACGGGCATAAGTGTTGAGCAGCTGTTCCTGTTCCTGCGCTATGTCGTTCAGCATGTTCTCCCTGTCGGTGAGCAGCCGTTTGGCGATGAGTGCCGTTCTCGATGCGTCGCCGCCATAAATCACCTGTCCTTTATACAGCGGTGCCAGTTTGATGGCTGTATGGGCAGCGGTAGTGGTGGCTCCACCCACCAGAATGGGAATCGTCATGCCCTGCTTCTCAAACAGTCGGCAAAGGTTTTCCATCTCTTTCAGCGAAGGGGTGATCAGTCCGCTCACCGCCACCAGTATGGGGCGTTTCTCCTTGGCCGTTTCAAGTATCTTCTCGTTATCTACCATCACGCCCAGGTCGATGATTTCAAAATTGTTGCAGGCCAGCACGATGGCCACGATGTTTTTGCCAATGTCGTGTACATCACCCTTGGCAGTGGCGATGACCACACATGGGCGGTCGTGCAGGCGGCTGTCTTTTCCCATGTCGATATGCGGTTGCAGTATGGCCACGGCATCTTTCATCACCTTGGCCGATTTCACCACTTGAGGTAAGAACATTTTCCCCTCGGCAAACAAGCGCCCCACATATTCCATGCCCCTCATCAGCGGACCTTCAATCACGGCCACGGCATTGCCGCCATGGTCGTTCAGGGCATCGAGCATGTCGTCTTGCAGGTATTCGCTGCTGCCTTTGCTCAGGTCATAGGCTATGCGCTGTTCAGTGGGCAGGCTTCTCCATCCGGCCTGTGTGTCTTCTTCCTTTCGGTTGTCACCGCTCTGGTTCTTGATGCGTTCAGCCATGGCAATGAGTCGGTCGGTGGCATCAGCCTCACGGTTGAGTATCACATCCTCCACGCACTTCAGCAGCGGCTTGTCAATCTCCTCATACACCTGTATCATCGAAGGATTCATGATGGCCATGTCCAGACCGGCAGAAATGGCATGGTACAAGAATGCCGAGTGCATGGCCTCGCGCACTGGGTTGTTGCCGCGGAAGGCAAACGACAGGTTGCTGATGCCCCCACTGGTCTTGGCTTCAGGCAGGTGATGTTTGATCCACTCCACTGCACGGATAAAGTCGATGCCATAGTTGGCATGGGCCTCGATGCCCGTGCCTACCGACAGCACGTTGACATCGAAGATGATGTCCTGAGGAGGGAAATCTGCCTTTTCGGTCAGCAGGCGGTAGGCACGCTGGCAGATGTCCGTCTTGCGCTGGTAGGTCACTGCCTGTCCTTCTTCGTCAAAGGCCATCACCACCACGGCTGCTCCGTAGGCGCGCAGGCTTCGGGCCTTGGCCAGGAAATCCTCCTCGCCGTTTTTCAGACTGATGGAGTTGACGATACATTTTCCCTGTGCGTTGCGCAATCCGGCGATGATGGTGTCCCAGTCTGACGAGTCGATCATCAATGCTGCCTGTGCAACGGCAGGCTCGTTGGAGATGTATCTTAAAAAACACTGCATCTCGGCGGCACTGTCGAGCATGGCATCATCCATGTTGATGTCGATTACCGGTGCGCCGCTCTCTATCTGTTTGGCAGCCACAGTGGCTGCTTCGGTGTAATTCTTTTCAGCGATGAGGCGGGCAAACTTCCTTGAACCTGCCACGTTTGTGCGTTCGCCGATGTTGATGAAACCAGTGGTGGCCTTGTCGATGACCACACGCTCCAATCCCGACACTACCAATCGGTTGTCCTTTAGCGGCAGTTTTCTTGGTGCTACTCCCTGCAGTGCATCGGCTATGGCCTTGATGTGCTGCTCATTGGTGCCACAGCAGCCACCGGCGATGTTGAGCAGTCCGGCCTCTGCCATGTCCTTGATATGTCGTGCCGTAAATTCGGGCATCTCATCATATTCGCCCATCTCGTTGGGCAATCCCGCATTGGGATACAGACTGATGTGGCAGGGCACCATGTCGGCGAGCCGCTCGATGAACGGCCGCAGTTCGGTGACGCCGAATGAGCAGTTGATGCCAAACGAAAGGATAGGGTAGTGGGCTATGCTGGTGTAAAAAGCCTCAAGGGTTTGTCCCGTCAGCGTTCTTCCGCTACGGTCGTTGATGGTTGCCGACACCATCACGGGCACTGTGCGTCCCAGTTCGTTGTTCAGCTGCAGTATGGCATAGAGCGCCGCCTTGGTGTTGAGGGCATCAAAGCAGGTTTCCAGCAGCAGCATGTCGGCACCGCCGGCCATCAGTGCCTTGGCCTGTTCGTGATAAGCCTGTGCCATGGACTCGAAATCCACCTCCTGGAGTTCAGGATGATTCATGTCGGTTGCCAGCGAGAGGGTCTTTGATGTTGGTCCCATGCTGCCTGCCACCCATACCCTGTGTTGCTTGCAGTTGTCTGCCGCCTGCCGTGCGATGGCCGCACCCTCAATGTTCATCCGTGCTGCCAGGTGTGCCATGCCGTATTCCTTTTGTGAAATGCGGTTGGCACCAAACGTGTTGGTGGTGATGATGTCAGCCCCGGCATCGATGTAGGCCTGGTGTATCGACCTGACCACTTCAGGGCGAGTGATGCAGAGCAAATCATTGTTGCCCCTACGGGCAATGTCAGTGCCGGCTTCGTCTTGCAGACAAAAGGCCTCATCGGGCAAATTTTTTTGTTGTATGGCTGTTCCCATGGCACCGTCGAGAATCAATATGCGTTCTTGCAGTGCCTCCTCAATCTTTTTGCTGTTCACGTTGTATTTTGGTTTATTTTTTTATGCAGTTATCATGCCAATGAAAAACAATTCTGCAAAAATACTTAATCTTTTTCATTTGACAAAGAAAATCAGACTTTGAATGATAAACTTTTTCACCTTTTATGGTGCTTCTAAAAGAAAAAACGCTAACTTTGCAGCCAAATTTTTTAAGTTAAACTTTTCGGTGGAGCATGTCGCACCACCTTATATGCACAGAATAATTATGGCACAGGAAGACGTTTTTAAGAAAATTGTATCTCATTGCAAAGAATACGGTTTCGTCTTTCCAAGTAGTGACATCTACGATGGATTGGCAGCCGTCTATGACTACGGACAGAACGGTGTAGAACTCAAGAACAACATCAAGGAATATTGGTGGAAGAGCATGGTGCTGCTTCACGAAAACATCGTGGGCATCGATTCTGCCATCTTCATGCACCCCACTATCTGGAAGGCAAGCGGACATGTCGATGCGTTCAACGACCCGCTGATTGACAACCGTGATTCAAAGAAACGTTACCGCGCTGACGTGCTCATCGAAGACCAGATAGGCAAATACGAGGAGAAGATAGCCAAAGAGGTGGAGAAGGCACGCAAGCGTTTCGGTGAGGCTTTCGACGAGGCCAAGTTCCGTGAAACCAATCCCCGCGTCCTTGAAAACCAGAAGAAACTCGACCAATTGCACGAGCGATATGCCTCAGCCATGAATGCTATGGATCTTGAGGAGTTGAAGCAAATCATTCTCGACGAGGGTATTGTCGATCCCATCAGCGGCACCAAGAACTGGACAGACGTGCGCCAGTTCAACCTGATGTTCTCCACAGAGATGGGCTCTACCGCCGACAGTGCGAGCAAGATATACCTCCGTCCTGAAACAGCCCAGGGTATATTTGTCAATTATCTCAACGTGCAGAAGACAGGACGCATGAAAATTCCTTTTGGCATTGCACAGATTGGCAAGGCTTTCCGCAACGAGATTGTTGCCCGCCAGTTCATTTTCCGTATGCGCGAGTTTGAGCAGATGGAGATGCAGTTCTTTGTCAAGCCAGGCACGGAGATGGAGTGGTTCAACAAATGGAAGGAGACACGTATGAAATGGCACCAGGCCCTGGGCTTCGGTGAAGAGTATTACCGTTTCCACGACCACGAAAAACTGGCCCACTATGCCAATGCCGCCTGCGACATCGAGTTCAAGATGCCGTTCGGCTTCAAGGAGGTGGAGGGCATCCACAGCCGTACCGACTTCGACCTCTCCCAGCACGAGAAATATTCAGGCAGGGCCATCAAGTATTTCGATCCCATCACCAAGGAAAGCTACACCCCCTACGACATTGAGACCAGTATCGGTGTTGACCGTATGTTCCTCACGGTGATGTGCCACTCTTACTGCGAAGAGCAACTGGATAACGGCGAAACCCGCGTGGTGTTGAAACTGCCGGCAGCCCTTGCTCCTGTCAAACTGTGTGTCATGCCGCTGGTGAAGAAGGACGGACTGCCCGAGAAAGCGCGTGAGATTATCGACAACCTCAAGTTCCACTTCAATTGCCATTACGATGAGAAAGATTCCATCGGCAAGCGTTATCGCCGTCAGGATGCCATCGGTACACCTTATTGTGTCACCGTTGACCACGACACACTGAACGATAATATGGTTACTCTCCGCTTCCGCGACACCATGGAGCAAGAGAGAGTCAACATCTGCGATCTCGTGGGCATCATCGAAGACAAAGTGAGCATTGCAGGCCTGCTGAAGAAGATACAATGAACTAACAGTTAAATCATGAAGAGATTTCACATCACAATGTTCCTGGCGCTTCTGCTGGCACCGCTGTTGTTGGTGTCGTGCAGTGAGAACGACACCCAAGAGGAGGAGTTTCCCAACTGGCAGGAACAAAACGACGCCTATTTCCGCAACATCTACAACAAGGCCATGACCAATACCGATGGCAGCTGGAAAATCATCAAGAGCTATGCTTACGAAGACACAGTGCCCCATGATATCACGGCGAATATTGTCGTAGAGGTGCTCAAAGAGGGCACGGCAAGCGGCAGTCCGATGTTCACCGACTCGGTGAAGGTCAACTACCGTGGCCGTCTCATCCCCTCAGCGTCCTATCCCGAGGGATATGTGTTCGACAGCAGCTATCAAGGCGACTATGATGTCACCACAGCTCGCCCCGTCACTTTCTGTGTGGGCGCTTTAGTTGATGGTTTTGCCACAGCGTTGCAACATATGCACATAGGAGACCAGTGGAGAGTGTATATCCCCTATCAGTTGGGCTATGGTTCATCTGAAAAAACGGGCATCCCTGCCTTCAGCACCCTGGTGTTCGACATTGCATTGGTCAATTATTTCAAGGCCGGAGATTCACCCTCGTATATCGTCAGTGAGCGAGAATAGGTTTTCTGCTCCTGTGTTGTTTCCCGGCATTCCATAGCCATCTGAATGGCTTTGTTCTTATTCCGCACTGTGAGGCGGTGCTGCTCGATGCAGGGCAGTGCCGCCTCATATCGGTATAAGGCTTGGCAAAAAACATCATCATGCGCACATCACAATGGGCCCGCTCCAACAGTAGCAACCCACACCCGGTCTTTCAACTCTTGCCATCGCCGCAGTTTTTATGATGAATATGATGTGATGCGTCAGCAGTGTTCACTCCTTGATACAAGAATTAGGAGAATGCCTTTGTGATGGAAAAACCTCCGATTTGTTTGGAGGAATAAAAGAAAAAGAGTAACTTTGCCGATAGATAAAAGACAT
>SFEK01000111.1 GCA_004557285.1 Bacteroidales bacterium
GAAGAAGGAGCGTTGATGCAGAAATACAACTGTAATTGTAATGCTTTTCTCTAAGAGGTTGATATCAAGCACCTTACAAAAATACAACTGTAATGGCAACAATGAAATTTTGGGAAAAAGAGGGTGAAAAGGGTGTGGAAAACGGGGGTTGTTTTAGGGACAGACATGGGGGTGAGGAGAGGAGATTGGCGTGCTATTTCTTCGGGGTTCCTTCGGGATGCCTTCGGGATGGGCTGGTTGAAAATGAGGCGTGATTGTTTCAGGTGGCGAAGAGGTGATTTACGACACATTGTTCTATATTTTTGGGTGCAAATGTTGCAAAAAACGGAACACCACCTTATTCAAAGCATCATTTTACATAAAAGAAAGAGACAAGGAGGGATTTTTCAAACATTTTTCTGTACTTTTGCATCAATCAAAAAATACATCACACCATGAAAGTCGTCAATTTCAGCGAAAGCAACAGCATCATCAACCAATACCTGGCCGAACTCAGGGACAAGGATTACCAGAACAACCGCCTCGTGTTCCGCAACAACATCAGGCGCATAGGCGAGATGGAAGCCTACGAAATCAGCAAGACGCTCGACTATGAGCGCAGGGAGGTGACCACACCCCTGGGCATAGCCCCCGTCAGCGTGCCTGCCAACGAGGTGGTGCTTGCCACCATATTCCGTGCCGGACTGCCCCTGCACGAGGGTTTCCTGCATGTGTTCGACCATGCGGGCAACGCTTTCGTGAGCGCATACCGCACCTACGCCAACGAGGAGCATACCGAGGTGGACATCCATGTGGAATACATGGCCACACCTTGTCTCGACGGCAAGACGCTCATCATCGCCGACCCCATGCTCGCCACAGGCGGCAGCATGGAACTGGGCTACAGGGCGTTGCTCACCAAGGGCACTCCACGGCAGATACATGTGGCCTGCGTCATCGCCACCCCCGAAGGCATCGAGCACATCAAGCGCACCATGCCCGACGACCGCACCACCATCTGGTGTGCCGCCATCGACCCAGGCATGAACGAGAACAAATACATCGTGCCGGGATTCGGCGACGCCGGAGACCTGTGTTACGGAGAGAAACTGTGATGATTAGCGGCAGCTTCGTCGCTCAGAAATCAGCTTTGCACTCAAACGTCATCTGCCTGCCCGTGACGGGATGCCGGAAACTGAGCATCTCGGCATGAAGATACAGGCGAGTGTCACGGGTGCCATAAAGGCGGTCGCCAAGAATGGGGATTCCCAAACCTGCAGCATGGGCACAATGCACCCTCAACTGATGGGTGCGCCCCGTATGGGGGAAGAGTGCCACACGGGTGTGGCCATCGTACACGCCAAGCACCTGATAGGTGGTGACGGCCTCCTTGCCCTGTTGCATATCGACCTTCTGATAGGGGCGGTCGAGGGGATCGGCATACAAGGGCAGACTCACCTCACCTTGCGGTTGACCGGCAAAGAGCCCTTGCAGCAGAGCCACATAACGTTTCTTCACTAAACGCGAGGCAAACTGCCGCTGCAAGGCGGTATATGTAGATTTGTCCTTGGCCACGACAAGCAGTCCCGAGGTGTCCATGTCCAGGCGATGGACAAGCCAGGGTGTCTGCGGCAGACGGGCTTGCAGCTGGGCAAGGACAGAATTGCCGTCGTTACGGCCCGGCACGGATTTCAGTCCTTCAGGCTTGTTGACCACCATGAGCCATTGGTCTTCATAAATCACGGAAAGTGGCTGACTCACGCCCCGCTCCACGTTGCAGGCATCCACCTCAATACCCTGCAGCATGTGGGTGAGAATGGGCAGACACTTGCCACGGCAGGCAGGATAATAAGCACCATGGCGGCGTATCTCGCCACGAGGCGACTCACCCCACCAAAACTCGGCCATGCAAAGGGGGTGCCAACCTTGCCGGTAGGCATATTGCAGCAGTTTGGGCGCACAGCAGTCGCCTGCACCTGCCGGAGGCACTTGCCGTGGCGTATCGGCAAAGATGGAGAGCAAGCTGCGCGGCTCTCCCAGGGCATTGAGCACCACATAATGTTCGAAAAGCCACCGTTGCAGGCTGTCCGACTTCTCCTTGCGCAGCCTTTTCATCCCCTCAATCTGCTCATCCACGGCACGAAGGGCCGCCGAAGCCTCTTCCTGCCTTTTCTGCACACGCGCCTTCAGTCGTCGCCATTCGGCTTTCATATACTGGCTTTCGGCCACCAGCTTTGCCTGTTCGTCGGGCATGAGGGGCGTACAGCTGGCACGCCGGGCATCACGCCTTTGTTTGGCCTCACTCATCATCTGCCTGAACCGCTCCAGTTCTTCCTCTCCTTCACGCCTGACATGCTGCGCCCTGAGACACGCCTGTCGGTAATCGTCGCCGGCGGAGAGTGCTGCAATGGCGGTGTTCAAGGCGGTTATCTCTGCCTCATGCCTTTTGAAATAACCGTCGGGCTGCATGGCATCAAACACGGAGGGCACAAAATAGGCGTGATCGTTACGGCCTGCCAGCAAGCCCGAATAGGCAGCCACAAAGCCGCGCCTGCCCTCGCGGGTTTCCACCACAAGCACGCCGAACATCTTGCCATGGGCCAGTTCGTCGTGCCACTCATCATGCTCCTGCACATAAGTCTGCACCTGCTGAGCCGCCATGCGGCACAGCGGATGTGGCTCATAATGAAACGGACAGGTGAACCTGTGCGGAGGAGGACATGTGGACTCCAAAGGGTGCAAGCGGGTGTCTTCGGGCATCATCGGCATGGGATGTGGGTTGGGGTGAATATCTTTGGACATAAAAAGACATGGCGTGAAACGGAAAGAGAGAGGCTATGCACGCCAGCAAAGCCTCTCTCTTATTTATCGGGGAGCAATAAACACGAAAATCGCTCCGATGTATGGAGCTCATGCCCCTGGAATAAAATTATTTCAGCTTGTCATAACCATAACGAGAAGTTGCGGCGAGCTGCTCCTCGATGCGAATCAGCTGGTTGTACTTGGCCATACGGTCGGTGCGGCTCATAGAACCGGTCTTGATCTGGCCAGAGTTGGTAGCAACAGCGATGTCGGCAATGGTTGTATCCTCTGTTTCGCCTGAACGGTGAGAAGTAACGGTGGTGTAGCCATGACGGTGAGCCATCTCGATGGCATCGAGAGTCTCTGTGAGTGAACCAATCTGGTTAACCTTGATCAGGATAGAGTTGGCAGCACCCATCTGGATACCCTTCTGGAGGAACTTCACGTTGGTAACGAAGAGGTCGTCACCTACCAGCTGGCAACGGTCGCCGATGGCGGCTGTCAGTTTTACCCAGTTCTCCCAGTCGTTCTCGTCGAGACCGTCCTCGATAGAGTCGATAGGATATTTTGTAATCAGTTCTTCAAGATACTTGATTTGCTCTTCGGCGGTAAGTTTCTTGCCGTTAGGATCTTTCTTCTTGCCGTCCTTCAGCTGACGATAGTCATAGAACCACTCGCCGTTCTCGCAGGTAGCAAACTCGCTGGCGGCGCAGTCCATAGCAATCTTCACGTCCTTGCCGGGCTCGTAGCCGGCATCCTTGATGGCCTGGCAGATGCTGTCGAGAGCATCCTCGATGCCGTTGAGTGCAGGAGCGAAACCACCCTCGTCGCCAACAGCGGTAGAGAGGCCGCGTTTCTTCAGCAGTTTGGCCAATGCGTGGAACACCTCAGCACCCATGCGGATTGACTCGCGGATTGAAGGAGCACCTACGGGACGAATCATGAACTCCTGGAATGCGATAGGAGCGTCAGAGTGAGCACCACCGTTGATGATGTTCATCATAGGAACGGGCATAGTGTATGAGTTGCAGCCGCCGATGTAGCGGTAGAGAGGCATACCGAGAGCCTTGGCAGCAGCCTGTGCTGTGGCGAGAGAAACACCGAGGATGGCGTTTGCGCCCAGCTTGCTCTTAGTGGGAGTGCCGTCCAGCTCAAGCATTTTCATGTCGATTGCGCGCTGATTGAACACGCAGTCACCCTTCAGGGCCGGTGCAATGATGTTGTTAACGTTCTCAACAGCCTTCAGGACACCCTTGCCCAGATAGCGGCCTTTGTCGCCGTCGCGAAGCTCAAGTGCTTCATTCTCGCCTGTAGAAGCTCCTGATGGAACTGCTGCACGGCCCATAACGCCATTTTCGAGAGTTACTTCACATTCTACCGTTGGATTACCCCTTGAGTCGAGGATTTCTCTTGCATGAACTTTTTCAATCTTCATAATTTGACTAGTATTAAAAAAAAATTGTGTTATCGCTATTATGATCTTTTTATCGTATGCAAAGGTACTGCCAATTATGGACAAAGGAAAAAATCTTGTCATCAAAATTCTTTGTTTTAATATTTTTTAATACAACAAATTCTGCATCATCTTGCTTTATGTCATGAATGCTTAGCAGAGGTTGCAATTCAACACTTCAAAAGCGTTAAAAAACGCCTTTTATTTTGCATTTCAACTGATTTGGCTTAACTTTGCAGCCTGTTTTACAGCAGCTGCATGAAATAAAGAACGGTGGGCGGCACAACAGTTCCACCTAATATATAAATTTAACGTTAAGAGACATGGCATATCTATTTTCTTCGGAATCTGTATCTGAGGGACATCCCGACAAGGTGGCCGACCAGATTTCAGACGCAATTTTGGACCAGTTCCTTGCCTACGACGACAAGGCTCGTGTGGCCGTGGAAACCCTTGTCACCACAGGACAGGTGGTTATCGCCGGCGAGGTGAGAAGCAACGTGTACATCGACCTGCAGACCATAGCGCGCAACACCATCAAGCGTATCGGCTACACCAAATCAGAATATCAGTTCGACGGCGACTCATGCGGCATCCTCAATGCCATCCATGAGCAGAGCGAGGACATCAACCGCGGCGTGGACAACGGCAACGACGACGAGCAGGGTGCCGGCGACCAGGGCATGATGTTCGGCTACGCCAGCAACGAGACAGAAAATTACATGCCTGTATCTCTCGATCTGGCTCACCTGATTGTAAAGACCCTGGCCGACATCAGACGCGAAGGCAAGGAAATGACCTACCTGCGCCCCGACTCCAAGAGTCAGGTGACCGTAGAATACAACGACAACGGTACGGCACAGCGCATCGACACCATCGTGGTATCCACACAGCACGACGAGTTTGATAACAACGACGAGCACATGCTGGCCAAAATCAAAGACGACGTCATCCGAATCCTCATCCCCAGGGTGAAGGAACAGATACACAGCGACAAGGTGCTCGCCCTGTTCAACGACGACATCAAATACCTGGTCAACCCCACAGGAAAGTTTGTCATCGGAGGCCCTCATGGCGATACCGGACTTACCGGGCGCAAAATCATCGTCGATACCTATGGCGGCAAGGGCGCACACGGCGGCGGCGCATTCTCGGGCAAGGACTCCAGCAAGGTGGACCGCTCGGCTGCCTATGCCGCACGCCACATTGCCAAGAACATGGTGGCAGCAGGCGTGGCCGACGAGATGCTCGTGCAAATCAGCTATGCCATCGGCGTGGCCAAACCTGTGAGCATCTGCGTGAACACCTACGGCAAGAGCCGCGTCAACATGACCGACGGCGAAATAGCCGACATGGTGGGCAAACTCTTCGACCTGAGGCCCAAGGCCATCGAGCGCAAACTGAAACTCAGACAACCTATATTCAGCGAAACTGCCGCCTACGGACATGTGGGACGACAGTATGAGGTGAAGGAAAAGACCTTTACCAGCCGCTACCACGAAACCAAGGTGATGAAGGTGGAACTCTTCACATGGGAAAAACTCGACATGGTAGATACCATCAAAAAGGCATTCAGCCTGTAATGGCATCGCCCCTTTTTTAAAGAACTCACCTTGAAACATGACGTTCCAGCAGACACAAACCGACTCCATACAGGCACAGGAACAGACGGAGGGTATCAGCATGATGCAGAACCGACGTGTGGAAGAACAACCGCAGCACCCCTATCAGGTGCTGCGGAAACTTCCTGCCGATGCCACACCCGCACAACAAGACTCGGCCATACAGGCCGTGTTTCATGTGGAGAACACTCACCTGAGCACACGCCCCGACACACTCGGCATACCGGGCTATGGCAAGGGCAAGAGCGCCAAGGACGTGAGCCTGCCACAATACTATAAGGTGGGATTCTTTACCAACGACCCCATGTATCACCCCGAACTGAGTGGACGAACCGGCATAGCAGGCGACCCGATGCCCTACACTATCCGTGGCGACAACACCCTTACCGCCCTGCTCCTGGGGTGCTTCATCCTCATGATGGTGGCTTTGTCGCGCTCGAAACGTTTCATCTTCAGACAGGCCAAGGATTTTCTGTTTGAACCACGCACCAACACCACCGAAATGACCGAGACAACGAGCGAGTTCCGTTTCCAGTTCTTCCTGGTGATGCAAACCTGCCTGCTGCTGTCCATCATCGCCTTCCTCTACACACAGGAGTGGGTGGCCGACACGTTCATCCTGTCATCGCAATACCAGTTGATACAGATTTTCTTCGGACTCTTCGTGGGGTATTTCCTGCTCAAAGGACTGCTCTACTGGGCGATCAACAGCCTGTTCTTCGGCAGCAGGAAAAGCGAGCGATGGCTCAAGTCCATGCTCTTCCTCGCATCGGTCGAAGGGGTGGCACTTTTTCCACAGGTCATGGTGCAGTCGTATTTTGACGTACCACTACAAAATGGTATGATTTACACCTTATTAATCTTGTTTTTAGTTAAAATCACCACCCTTTACAAAGGATATTTGGTGTTTTTCAAAGGAAAAACCTTTGTTTTGCAAATTATTTTGTACTTTTGTGCCCTTGAAATCGTACCTGTGCTCTCTTTGTGGGGCATTCTGGTGATGGTAGTTGATTATTTAAAGATAAATTTTTAGGGTATAATAGAACAATGATTAAAAAGGTTTTGATATCACAG
>SFEK01000112.1 GCA_004557285.1 Bacteroidales bacterium
ACGAAACATCTTTTTACAAAATATTACAATGAGAAACATTTATGCAATGATTGTAGGTCTCTTATGCTGCATGACAGCCTGGGGACAAACACCGGAGGGCACGGTGATATTGAGATCGCCCAACGACTACCAGATACTCAGTATCTCGCCCAATGGAAAATGGGCTTGCGGTGTGTATAACGACTACAGCTTCACCAACTACGCCTTCAGATGGAACCTGGAGAGCGACCAGGTGGAAATGCTTGATGCCGCCAATTCGAGTGAGGCATGGAGCATCTCCAACGATGGAACAGTGGCGGGCTCGTTTACCGACACCGATTACCGTGAAAACCATTCGGCTGTGCAGCTGCCCGGTGTCTATGCCAACGGCAAATGGACCCGTCTGGAACTGCCCATCGAGAATGCCGGCGGCGGTTATGCCTATTCCATCACCCCCGATGGACATTACATCACAGGTGTGGTGAACCAGGGCAACTCGCTGTATATCGGCGTCATCTGGAAAGATGGAAAGATCCACCGCCAACTCAATACAGAAGGCATCTATATGCCATACACCATTTCGCCCGACGGACAGAGTGCTGCGGGATGGATGTACAGAAACAACCGCACAGCCACCCTGTGGCCGGCTGAAGGCGAGGCCATTGCGCTCTCCGACTTTGAGTCGCCATGGAGCTCAGGCCGCAAATTCTCACCCGACGGCAAGAAACTGCTCTACTGGGGTGGATGGAACGACGAGAATGAGAGTGTGGCCCAGCTGGAATGTATCTATGACATCGAGACGGGAACAAAGACCAAACTGCCCACCATCGTGGATAATGCCAGCTTCGAACTGTTCGACATCGACAACAACTATACCATCGTGGGCGAAGAGTCGGGTCGTGGCTACATCAACATTGGTGGCAAAGGACAGTATATCGAAGACTATCTTACATCCCTCGGCATTGACATTTCTGAGCTCGGCATCCTGAAGCAGGACGGTGTTGACCACTATGAAATCATTCGTGGTGAATGCCTTTCGGCCGACGGCAATGTGATTGGTATTTTATATTACAATGACGAGAAAGACAGTCAGGGCAATTTTGCCGTTTCCTTGCAGTCGATGATCATCAAGCTTAACCAAGACTTTACACAGGCTTGTCCTGTTGGTATCGAGGCCGTACAGCTGACTGGTATCAAAAAGGCCAAAATCTCTTGGGCGGCTCCTCTCGGCGCAAAAGAGATCAAGGGATATAACGTTTACCGCAATGGCGTGAAAGTGAACGAGGAAGCCATTGAAGAAACCGTATATGTGGACAATCTTGACGCCTATGGCGAATACAGCTATGAGGTGACAGCCATTTATGACGAAGGCGAATCTCTGCGTTCAGATGCGGTTAGCGTAAACATCAAGGAGAATGACATCCAAGCTCCCACATCTTTGTTTGCCCGACAGTTGGGCTACAACAATGCCCTGGTTCGGTGGGAGGCACCCGAGTCGAACCTCATCAACATGACCTATTTTGACAAGAATACCGCCAATTTTGAGGGCTTTGGTGTCAACATCGACAACTTCGGTTTTGAGGCTGCCATCAAGTTCGACAAGGTGGAGGTGACTGCATATAGCGGCAACAAGATCAAGGAAGTGTTCTTCTATCCTATGACAGAACAGCAGAACTGGACCATCAATCTCTACTCAGTGGATGCAGACGGCAAACTGCAGAAGTTCTATACACAGGCTGTGACCCAGCAGTTGGAGTACGGCAAGAAGAATGTGGTGGAACTCGACACTCCACAGCCATTGCCCAACAGCGACCTCTACATTGCCGTAGAGATGTATGTACCCTATGCCACCCAAGATGTGTTGGCCACCGATTTCGGCAAAACCAAGATGGGTTACACCGACTTGGTGCGTGGCAATGGCGAGCCTGACTTCTATTCACTCTCAGCTGCCATCCAGAGCACTGGTTCAATGTACAACATCACATGGATGATCGGTGCCGTGCTGGGTTCTGAAGACGCAAACGAAAACATTGACAATGTGGACCATTATCTCATCAAGGCCGACGGCACAGAGGTTGCCACAACCAATGGCATGAACTGCATCATCAACAATTTGGGCGATGGCAACCACGACATCTGCATCAATGCCGTTTATGCAGACAATCGCCAGTCGGTTGATGCCAACACTGCCGTTGCCATTACAGCCAACGACAACTTGCTGAAACCTATCAACGATGTTGTTGTAGAAAACAAGGGCGAGAAAACCATCAACGCCACATGGCAGAAGCCTGTTGACAACGACTTTACCTGCATCACCTATTCTGGAGAGACTCCTTCGAACAAGGGTGTTATCGGTCCTGCCGAAAACAACTATGGCTTGATGTGCGGTGCGATTTATACCCCCACCATGCTCAGAGGCTACAACGGTTATGCCGTGAAGTCGTTCCGGTTCTATCCTGTAAGCGATGCCACCTACACCATCATGCTTTACAAGAACAATGAGCAGGTGTGCGAGGTTGAGGTTGACGACTATGTCCTCAACCAATGGAACACGGTGGCACTTGACCAGGAACTGTTCATCGACGAGAACAGCAGCTACATGCTCGTCATCGACTGCTATGATGTCACCCCCGACTCTTATGTCCTGGGCGTTGACAACCAAAGCCCTGTCACCAACTATTCTGACCTCTATTCAGAAGACGGCAGCTATTGGTCGTCCATCAACGCCGCTGCCATTTATGCCAACTGGATGATGGGCATGAACATCGAAGCTCCTGAGTCCTACGACCTGCCCGTGAGCGGTTATGATGTACGCATTGACGGTGACAAGCAGAATGAGACCAAACTCACCGCAACCACCTATACCCACGATTTCAAGGAAGCTGACAGCCAGCAACACAGCATCAACGTGGATGTATATTACACCGCAGCTACAAGTGTGAAGGGTGATGCCACCTACTTCTATCTCAATGCCACCGGCATCGACCAGAATGTCATTGCAGAGTTGACCATCCGCAAGGGTGAAAACTTCATTGTCATCGACAATGCCAGCGTCACTTCGATAGAGGCTTTTGCCGCCAACGGTGAGCAGAAAGCTGCTGCCAACGGTAACACACTCGACATATCCAACCTCAATGCCGGTGTATATCTCATCAAGGCCAAAGTGAATGGCGATACCATCGTAAGAAAGATACAAATCAAATAATCTGTTTCCACAAGATAACGAATTCTATTCAAGAGGGCTGTGCATCGGGCACAGCCCTCTTGCTTGTTGATGGGATATATATATTTATGAGGCATCACTTGTCTGAGAGAAGCCAATCATTGGACTGCGTTGGCAAAGCCAGCCCACTAAATGTCCAGAGGGATTAATAATCCCTCGCCTGAGGGATTAATAATCCTTCGCCCGATGGATTAATAATCCTATCAACATTGAAGCTATCATCGGAAATCGAGGAAGCCAATAACAGTCAAGGAATAAGGCACAAAAAAACTGCACTGTAAATAACATACAATGCAGTCTTTAATATTTCTTACACGGTCTTTTCAGAATCTACCGTCTTATTTCTTGAAATAGCGGTTGAAAAGACCCTGGAAACCGGCACCGTGACGAGCCTCGTCCTTGGCCATTTCATGCACTGAATCGTGGATGGCATCAAGGTTGAGCTGCTTGGCAATCTTGGCAATATCCATCTTGGCCTTGCAAGCACCCTCTTCAGCAAGCATACGCTTCTCAAGATTGGTCTTGGTATCCCAAACTACTTCGCCCAACATTTCGGCAAAACGAGCAGCATGCTCAGCTTCCTCAAAAGCATAACGCTTGAAAGCCTCTGCCACTTCGGGATAACCTTCACGGTCGGCCTGACGGCTCATGGCAAGATACATACCCACTTCGGTGCACTCACCCATAAAGTGGTCGTTCAAACCCTGACGAACAAAGTCACCATCCTCACCTGCGGGAATGGCGTTGGCAATACCAAGCTCATGTTCTGTTACAAACTGAAGAGCTGCGCCTTCTTCCATCTTCTTAAACTTACTTCCAGGTACTTTGCACTGTGGGCAAAATTCTGGTGCGGCATCACCTTCGTGAACGAAACCGCAAACGGGACAAATCCATTTAGCCATTATTCTTTTCTTTGTTATAAGTTAATAATATAGTTAACTGTTATTTTAGTATTCGATACTGCAAAGATAATCATTTTTTTATTCACCTCAACAAACTTACCTATAAAAAATGTATCTTTTTCTCTTTTTTATCACTGACGACTTACTATTCAAGGTATCCAAGTTAATTAATTATAATTACATACATTCATTTGGGCAAATACAGTTATTTGTTTATCTTTGCAATGATAATGCTTTTACAATAACACTATGAACATCATGAAATCAACTATTGCAACATTGGTTGCCCTATTTTCCTGTTCATCTGCCATTGCTCAGGAAGGTGCCTGGCATGGCGATCTGAACGTATATGGCACAAAACTGCCCTTGGTATTCCATTTCTCGACCAACGGCTGTACGATGGACTCACCATCACAAGGGGCAAAGGGCATAGCCACCGAATGGAAACGGCAGGATGATGGCAAGGTGGTGATTGATATACCGACCATCAACGGCAAGTATGAAGGACAATATGACGGAAAGGAAATCAAAGGCACATTTAGCCAAAACGGTATGGCGATGGCATTGACGCTGACACCTGGAGAGAAACAAATCAACCGTCCGCAAACACCTGTGCCTCCGTTTCACTACCAAACAGAAGAGGTGACCTTTGACAACGGCAACACGACTCTGCATGGCACGCTCACCCTACCCGAGAACATGAACAGCAAGACTCCAGTGGTGCTCATGGTGACAGGAAGCGGACAGCAAAACCGCGACGAGGAACTGTTCTTCCACAAACCGTTTGCCGTGATTGCCGATGCACTGGCCAAACAGGGCATTGCCTCCTTGAGGTATGACGACAGAGGATATGGCCATCCTGATGTATCCTTCATGTCGTTTACCACAGACATTTTCAAACAGGATGCGGCATGTGGTATCATGTACCTGCGCAAACGGTTTAAAAAGGTGGGAGTGCTGGGACACAGCGAGGGTGGCACCATTGCACTGATACTGGCTGCTGAGGGCAAGGCCGACTTTGTAGTGTCATTGGCCGGCATGGCGGTATCAGGCAAGGAAACATTGCTTGACCAAAATCGTGTGTCATTGTCGTCATTGCAAATACCTGAAGAGGTGGTGAACAACTATTGCAACAGACTGAGCCAGGCTTTTGACGACATCAAAGCAGGGAGAAGGATAGAGGATATTGAAACAGGGAATATCCCGGGTGGATTGAAAAAGGTATTTGAAACGGCAATGCAACAATGCGAATCTCCCTACATTCGCCATTTCATCAGCATCGATGTGCGCCCTCAGTTGGTCAACATCAAATGCCCGGTATTGGCATTGAACGGAACAAAGGACAGTCAAGTGAATTGCGAAAACAATTTGAAGGCATTGGGCAACGGGTTGAAAAACTGCAGGCACAAGATAATGGCTATGGATGGACTCAACCACCTCTTCCAGCATTGCAATACAGGAGCTGTGCTTGAATATTCGCAAATCGAGGAAACATTCTCCCCTGAAGCCATTCAGGAAATCATCAGATGGATAAACGGTCTGTAAGAAACAACACCCATCTATAAAAAATCTCCCGCTGGTTTGGCGGGAGATTTTTTATGTTTATTGAACACCATCCTCACGCAACTTGAGTTGCCATTTCCAGGCCGACCTCAAGGTGTCTTCAAGGGATGTTTCTGCTTTCCAGCCCAACACCTCGTTGGCCTTCTTGGGATCGGCCCACACCTTTTCGATATCACCCTCCCTACGCGGAGCATAGGTCCAATTCACTTTCACTCCAGTGGCTTTTTCAAAACCTTCGACCACCTCAAGTGTACTGACACCACGACCTGTGCCCACGTTGAAAGTCTCAACAGCATCGGTATCATCATTGTCAAGCACACGAGCCATGGCCTTGACATGTGCCTTGGCCAAATCGACAACATAGATATAGTCGCGGATGCAAGTGCCATCGGGAGTATTATAGTCGTTGCCGAAAATCTTCAACTGGCCACGCACGCCAATGGCTGTCTGGGTGACAAATGGAATAAGATTCATAGGCACTCCATTGGGCAGTTCGCCAATCAATGCTGAAGGATGTGCTCCAATGGGATTGAAATATCTCAAAAGTATCGACTTGATGGGCGCACCACTGTGAATGAAGTCTTGGATAATTTCCTCGTTCACCTGCTTGGTATTGCCGTAAGGACTCAAAGCCTTTTGGATGGGAGCATCCTCTGTTACGGGCAAATGCTCGGCTGATGGCTGACCATATACCGTGCAGCTTGACGAGAAGATGATGCCTTTGACACCATATTTGGGCATGAGTTCCAGCAAGTTGAGCAAACTGGTGATGTTGTTGCGATAGTATAGCAGAGGTTTTTCGACACTTTCGCCAACTGCCTTGCTGGCAGCAAAGTGGATGATGCCCTTAATGTTGTTGTACTTGGCAAAAACATTGTCCATGGCATCCATGTCACAACAGTCCACCTGCTCAAAGTGGGGACGTATGCCCGTGATTTTCTCAATACCATCTATAACATCTGCCTTTGAATTGGACAGATTGTCAACAATAACCACATTGTAGCCTGCTTGTTGCAATTCGACAGTGGTATGTGAACCGATAAAGCCGGTACCACCAGTAACTAAAATTGTTTGTTTCATAAATGTTATTTATTAGTTTTTTTTGCCCAACAATGAGGAAAACACTCTTGCGCCTGGATTACTCCAGGCCAAAGAGCAGTTTCAAACCACCGTCAACACCTGAGAAGCCCATGAACGCAAGGCTCAACAAACCAGCTGTGACCAGCACAATGGCCATGCCACGCATACCTTTAGGAAT
>SFEK01000113.1 GCA_004557285.1 Bacteroidales bacterium
TGAGAGATTGTTCCAATAATTGTTCTTCCACTTGTCGCTCCCAGATCGACTGCGAAGAAACATTTTGATTTGTTCATTTGATGTTGTTTTGGTAATAAATACAGCAACACCTCACAACGGGTGTGCATTTTCAGTTTATGGTATTGTTTTACATTGCAAAGATATGAATTATTTCAGAAAGCGCAATAGATAAAAATGATTTTTACACCTAAAGATTTGAGAATATGGCGTTTTTTTTAAAAAAACAGGCCAAAATATAAATATGTATAGGACATTTTTGGGCAGAAAAGCATTTATCAAAAAAATAATCACTACTTTTGCAGCCGAAAATACACAAACAAATGATTACAAAAAAATGTCATCTTTAACTTTAACTATCGTTATCGTGTTCGTCATCGGCTATCTGTTCATAGCACTTGAAAGCCTGACGAAAATCAACAAGGCAGCCGTGGCTTTGCTCATGTTCGTTGCCTGTTGGACCATTTTTATGATTGACCCAGGTAGTTATCTCTCCGCCGCCATCGGCCCTCATGCCGGCAATGTGGTGAGCGAGGTCATCGAGAAACATCTGGGCAGTACATCAACCACGCTATTCTTCCTGATGGGTGCCATGACCATTGTTGAAGTCATCGACCAGAACGGAGGTTTCAACTTTGTGCGTGACACGCTGAAGACCAAGAGCAAGAAAACACTCTTGTGGCGCATCATGTTCATGACATTCGTGCTGTCGGCCATTCTCGACAACCTCACCACCAGTATCGTCATGGTGATGATACTCCGCAAACTGGTGGAGAGCAAGAAAGACAGGCTCATCTATGCCTCGCTGGTCGTCATCGCAGCCAATTCGGGCGGTGCATTCTCTCCCATCGGCGACGTGACCACCATCATGTTGTGGAACAAGGGTCTCATCACCGCTGCCGGTGTCATCAAGGAGATTTTCATCCCCTCATTGGTGTCGGCCGTCATTCCTGCTTACATTCTCTCGCTCTCGCTCAAGGGCGAACTGGTGGCCGTCACTCCCAATAGCGGAACCCTTGCCGAGGCCAACGAACTGACCAAGGCCCAACGCAAGGCGGTGTTCTTCATTGGCGTGGGCGGTCTGATCTTCGTGCCCATCTTCAAGTCAATCACCCACCTGCCTCCATTTGTAGGCATCCTGCTGGTGCTTGGCCTGCTGTGGACCGTCACCGAACTGTTTTATGCCCATCTTCACGGTCGTGAGGAGAAGGGCAGCATGCAGAAGCGCGTCACCAACATTCTCTCGCGCATCGACATGAGCACCATTCTTTTCTTCCTCGGCATATTGATGGCTGTGGCCTGTCTGGAAACCATCGGCGTGCTGGAGACTCTCGGCGAAGGCCTCAACGTGACATTCAACGGCAACCACTATCTCGTTACAGGCATCATCGGTGTGCTGTCGAGCATCGTCGATAATGTGCCTTTGGTGGCAGGCTGCATGGGCATGTACCCCGTGGCCGAAGTGGGCGACATGGCCGTTGACGGCATCTTCTGGCAGCTGCTGGCCTATTGTGCCGGTGTGGGCGGTTCGATGCTCATCATCGGTTCGGCAGCCGGCGTGGTAGTCATGGGCCTGGAAAAGATCACCTTCGGATGGTACATGAAGAAAATCACCTGGATAGCCTTTGTGGGTTATCTGGCAGGTATCATCGTTTATTGGCTTGAAAAGAGCATCATTGGATTCTAAACATCATTCAATGGCAAGGGTGGTTGAAATCTTGACTTCAACCACCCTTGCTTCTTTATTTCATCAGCCATCACCCTTTCATTCCCGTGCGGTATTCGCTGGGCTTGCACCCCACCTTGGCCTTGAACTTGCTGGAGAAATAGTCGGGCGAGTCAAAGTTGAGGCGATAGGCTATCTCCTTGATGCTCATGTCTGTGGAAGAGAGCAGTTCCTTGGCCCTTTGCAGGCGCAGGTTCTGCTGGTACAATGCGGGCGACATGCCCGTGTATTCTTTGAAAAGTTTACGGAAATTGGAATAGCTCGACCCCAGTTCTGCGGCAATCTCATGCACGGTGATTTTCGATTCCACTCCCTCGCGTATCATGATGCGTGCCTTGGCAATCATCTCCACATAGCCTCCACGCCTGTTGAGCTTCATGTTGCGCTCCAACGAATACATCAGTCCCAACAGGTTGTTCACTATGCCTGCCAAGAGCTGCTGCGAGCAGGCGCCCTCCTCTTTGGCTGCCTTGATGGCCGTGCGGTAAAGCATGACCACATCGCTCGAATATCCAATGTTATAGACGGGCTTGTCAACAGAAAGGAAACCATAGTTCATCCTGTCGTCCATGTTGCGCCCCTTGAAACCTATCCAATAGCTTTTCCACACATTACCTTCTACAGGATGATAAGTGTGCCACACACCTGGAAACACCAAGAACATGTCTCCTGCCTTGAGTCGCACATTTTTCACAGCCGAGGTCGAAAGCACCCCCTCGCCTTCCACAAGATACAGCAGCTGATACTCGTCGAGCACTCTGCCGCGCTCCACATCAAAGTAATATCCGTCTCCATGCCCTTTGGTGGGATAAGGGTCTCCCACCCCAAGCTCGTCATAACCAACGGTGTTGACCACAAGGCCCCATTGTTCATCCCTGTCGTTGGCCACCAAATATTTACTGTCTTGCATAAGCACAAAATTACTTGTTTAACTTAACATTTCATCTGCAGATGCCTCATGGGATGTCCACCCCACTCGTTGTCATCCACATAGCCAAATCCCACCCTGGCATAGAGCTTTTCAGCCAGCGGATTGCCTTTATCCACCAGCAGCCCCACGGCAGGCAGCCCCATGTCGGCAGCCTTCTGCACGGTGGCTTTCAACAGCAGGGTGGCTATGCCTTGTCCTCGGTAGCGGCTGTCCACGGCCAGCGAGTCGATGTATAGCTCTCCAGCCTGTGTCTCATCGGCCATTCCGCTGAAGTCACGGTCGAAACAGGCTTTCATCGCATGCACGAACGCCTGGCGCAACTGGTGCAGCCTTGCTCCGTCATACGACACACATACACCGCACACCACGCCGTCGTCATCCACGGCCAGCAAGGTGTTCAGATAACTGTATTGCGAATCATCACGCTCCACCAATGCCGTCATTACACGCTCAAAATCGTCAAGCGTGTAATGGTCTCCCACAAAATACTGGCAACATTCATAGTTCATCGCCTGCATGATGAGCTTGGCGATTTGAGGAGCATCGGTTGCTTTGGCAGACTCTATCCGTATCATAATCATGAAGTAATTTGTCTGCAAATATAACAAAAATATGAGACACAACAAAACTGATGTTGAAAAATTCCCTTTTCGTTACATCATTTCTCACTATTTATGATTAATTTTGCAGCATCTTGAAAAAACGATATGATAGACAAGGCAACGATAGATAAGATTATGGATGCTGCCAACATCGTGGATGTGGTATCCGAGTTTGTCGCCCTGCGCAAAGCTGGTGTCAACTACAAGGGGCTGTGCCCTTTCCACGACGAGAAGACACCATCGTTCATGGTGTCGCCTTCCAAAGGCTATTGCCATTGCTTTTCCTGCGGCAAAGGCGGCAACGCCGTGGGCTTTATCATGGAGCACGAACAGATGACCTACCCCGAGGCGCTGCGCTGGCTGGCCAAGAAATACAACATCGAGATACACGACCGCGAGCTTTCTGCTGAGGAGCGTCGCGAGGCCAACGACCGCGAGAGCATGTTCATCGTCAACGAATGGGCCATGAAGTATTTTCAGGACAATCTGAACAACCATGTGGAGGGCCGGGCCATCGGCATGCAGTATTTCAGGCAGCGTGGTTTCAGAGACGACACCATCAACAAGTTCATGCTGGGCTATGCGCTACAGGAAAAAGACGCATTGGCCAAGGCGGCACGGGCCAAGGGCTTCAACGAACAGTATCTTATCGACACGGGCTTGTGCTATCGCAAGGACAACGGCCAGCTGCAGGACCGCTACTACGGGCGTGTCATCTTTCCCGTACACAATGTCACGGGACGCATCGTGGCATTCGGCGGCCGCATATTGAGCAACGACAAAAAACTGGCCAAATATGTCAACTCGCCTGAGTCGCTCATCTATCACAAGAGCAACGAGCTCTACGGCATCTACTTGGCCAAGCAGGCCATCAGCAAAAACGACCGGTGCTATCTGGTGGAGGGATATATCGATGTCACCTCCATGCACCAGCACGGTGTGGAAAATGTGGTGGCCTCATCGGGCACATCACTCACCACAGGTCAAATCAGGCTCATCCGCCGCTTCACGCCCAACATCACCGTGCTCTACGATGGCGACCCTGCCGGCATCCACGCCTCCATACGTGGCATTGACATGCTGCTGTCTGAAGGCATGAACGTCAAGGTGCTGCTGCTGCCCGACGGCGACGACCCCGACAGTTTTGCCCGCAAACATCCCGCACAGGAGTTTCGAGACTATATCGAAGAGCACCAGACAGATTTCATCGCCTTCAAGACCAACCTGCTGCTCAAAGGTGTCACCGACCCCATCAAGCGCTCCGAAGCCATCAACAGCATCGTGCACAGCGTGGCGGTGATACAAGACCCCATCAAGCGTGCCACCTACATCGCCGACTGTGCCCACCGGTTGGGCATGAACGAGAACACCCTCATTGGCACCATGAACAACTTCATCCGCGAGGGCCAGGAGCAACTGCGCAAGGAGCAGCAACGCGAGGAACGAAGACAGGACACTACCGCCACCCCCGTTTCCTCGCCCCAGGCGCAAGAGGTGCAGCAAGCCACCAAGATAGAGTATATGCTGGTGCAATTGGTGGTGCGCTATGGCGAAACCATTATATATAAAGATGTGGAGACCGAAGACGGCGGCAAGATCAACCTGAGTGTGGCGCAATACATCAGCTACGACCTGGGGGCCGACAACCTCACATTCCATGACGAGCGTTACAACCGCATATTGCAGGAGGCGGTGGAGCACAACGACGACAGCGGCTTCAAGGCAGAAAGCTATTTCACCCACCACCCTGATGTCAGCATCAACCAACTGGCCACCGAGATGGCCATCGACCGTTTTCAGTTGAGCAAGAGTCTGCAGGTGAAACACGATGAAGAAACCCTGCGCAACCAGGTGGAGCATCTGGTGCTCGACTTCCGCAAAGAATATGTGCAGCAACGCCTAAGCATCCTCAAACAACAGATAGCCCTGTCGGCCAACGACATGGAGCGGATGAGGCAGCTCATGGAAGAATACAAGGACATCCAGTCGATGCGCAACACGATAGCCAGAGAACTGGGCAACGAAGTAATGATAACACGATAAAAAAACGCGACAACTGCCTATGGTATATGTGCATTGGATATTCTTCGCGCTATATGTCTGCATCGTGGTCTCTGCAGCCGTAGCCGTGCTGATGGACAACCGCCAGCCGGCCAAGACCTTGGCATGGCTCTTGGTGCTCATCTTCCTGCCCGTGGTGGGACTGGTGTTCTATTTCTTCTTCGGGCAGAACACCCGCAAAGAGCGGTTCATCAGCCAGCAGAGCATGGACCAGCTCACCAAACGCTCGATGTTCAACTTTGCCGAGCAACAGAATCTGGTGGTGCCCAAGGAGCACGACATGCTGGTCAAACTCTTCGCCATGCACAACTGGGCTCTTCCGTTCAAAGACAACGAGGTAGAAATCTTCTGCTGCGGCTACGACTTTTTCCACCGCTTGCTGCGCGAACTTGGCAGAGCCACCCACCACATACACCTTGAAACCTACATCATCTGCGACGACCCTCTGGGCCGACTGCTCACCGATGTACTCATCGACAAGGCACGTCAAGGTGTTGAGGTGCGTTTCATCTACGACGATGTGGGATGTTGGAATGTGCCCAACAGCTTTTTCGAGCGCATGCGCAATGCCGGCATCGAGGTGCATGCCTTCATGCCCGTCAAGTTTCCGGCATTCACGAGCAAGGTCAACTACCGCAACCACCGCAAGCTGTGCGTCATCGACGGGCAGAGAGGCTTCATCGGCGGCATGAACATGGCCATGCGTTATATCAAGGGCAGACATGGCGAAGGTTGGCGCGACACCCACCTCATGGTGCGTGGCGGAGCGGTGTATGGCATTCAGCGGGCCTTTCTGGTCGACTGGTATTTTGTTGACCGCACGCTCATCAGCAACCGCTGCTACTATCCGCCCATCACGGGCATCACCCCCAACAACTGCCTGTTGCAGATAGTCACCAGCAGTCCCGTTAGCCCTTGGCCCGAAATGGAGCAGGGCTATGTGCGCATATTGCTTGAGGCCCGTCAATATGTTTACATGCAGACGCCTTACTTCCTGCCCACCGATGCGGTGCTCTTTGCCATGCGCACGGCTGCCCTTGCAGGTGTCGATGTCAGACTGATAGTGCCCTTACGCACCGATGCCCTTTTTGTTGACTGGGCAAGCCGTTCATTTGTCAGGGAGAGTGTGGCAGCCGGTGTCAAGGTTTATTTCTACAAAGAATGTTTCATCCACTCCAAACTGCTGGTGAGCGACGACAGTCTGTCGGCCTGCGGCTCTGCCAACATCGATTTCCGCAGTTTCGACAACAACTTTGAGTCTAATGCCTTTATCTACGACCGCGCCATAGCCCTGCGCATGAAATCCATCTTCCTGCACGACCAGTCACTCTGCATGGATTACAGCCAGCATATCCGTCTGCAGCACCCCACGTTCGTACAAAGGCTGTGCGAGTCGTTGGTGCGCCTGTTTGCCCCATTGATGTAGAATGTATTTTCTGCCATTCCACACACTCTTATGCACAAAAATAACAGTTTATTCTTTCTTCTTCCTTGAAATGCGGCTGCGCATGGTACGCACAGCCCCCATTGTGTTG
The DNA here is from genome assembly GCA_004557285.1 of Bacteroidales bacterium. Classification (GTDB taxonomy): domain Bacteria; phylum Bacteroidota; class Bacteroidia; order Bacteroidales; family Bacteroidaceae; genus Prevotella. The sequence continues at coordinate 6,874 of SFEK01000113.1, forward strand.
TTCAGCACTCTTGGAATATCGTC
>SFEK01000114.1 GCA_004557285.1 Bacteroidales bacterium
AGCTCGTGTGTCATGTTGTTGATGAAGTCGTTCTTGATTTCCGTGTAACGCTTCTGGCGGAATATCACCACAATGGTGAAGATGAATGTCACAAGCAGAACGACGGTGAACGCAACAGAAGGTATCATGAACTTGACACTGCTGAAGATGTAGCTGCCCATATCGGGGAAATGTATCCTCACGACGCCCATCTTGTTGGAGGGGTCGTTCTTGAACAGCATCTGCGTATAGGTATAGTCCTCGCCCTCGTCAGTATAGTCAGGACAGCGGTAAACCTCCCTACCCTCTTGTGTAGATACCGTGAAATGGTATGGAATCTTGATACCGTTGTTCATCAGCTCCGTTTTCAGGTCTTGGTCGAGCATCTTGAAGTTGATGCGCTCCTTCAGCGGTTTTTCTGATGCCGTATATAGCAGACTGTAAATCACCTCGTCGAGAAGTGCCTTCTGGTAGATGTACCTGTTTTTGACAATCTCGCGCATCGACTTGGTGGTTTCTGATATCGAGTTCTTGTCGCTCTTCAATATCATGGCCTTGGGCATGTTGGCAGGCTTCAGGGCCATGGTCTTCAGCTCAAACGAGGAGTAGATGGTGCCATCCTTGCCAGCCACGGCAAATTGGTGGGAACGTTGCACCGTGCCATCGACATTTCCTGAGCATGTACCCACGGAGTCGTTCTTGTAGGCCCTGCGCTCGGTATCGTTGACATCCTTCTCCAGATACCTCAAGGTCTCGTTCAGTTCCAAATTCCTTGAAGCCTGGTAAAGGGCTTTGTTGACCGACTCGTCAAACTGTTCCTTCTTCATCTGCACCATTGCCTCGATATATTTTATCTGCATATAGAGCAGCACGAGGAACGAAAGCCCCATCACTATTGCTACTGTCCAAATCGTGGTCTTCTTCATGTCGGCAAATATAGGACAAAAAAATGAATCATGGTACTTATTTTGTTAATTATTTTCCCCTTGTTTAACTATATTAACTTATAATACACAATTTGATTAATTATTATCAACTTTCAGATGTTTTATTCATTGTTTTATTTTTGAATGTCTCTGCACAATGAACAAGCAATCCAACAGCTATTATCCTACTGTTTGCCTACTGCACATCTATATTTCGACAATATTTGTATAGGTTGGCCTCTTTTCTATTCTATGCCAATCTTCTGACAATGCAACCAGGTTGCAGTGGGAAACATCTATTTTTGCAGCCGTAATCGGCAAAGGCACGACAAGACAACAATATACCTTATTATAATATAGTGCACATACATATAACAATGAAAACAAATAAATGGATTATCGGAATCTTTGCGCTTATGATGCTCATGGCATGTGGCGAAAAGCATGATGGACACGACCACGAAGGTGAAAATCATGAACATGAGAAAGAACTACAAGAGAAAAAAGGACACGACCACGAACATGAGGCCGATGAAATTGTCTTCACTCATGAACAGGCCAAGATGTGTGGACTGACCACAGAAACGGTTCAACCGTCAAGCTTCCATGCGGTGATACACACCAGCGGAATGGTGCAGGCTCAACAGGGCGACGAACAAACCATTGTGGCCACAGCCAGCGGCATTCTGCACTTCAACCGAACAGCCATTACCGAAGGCTCACCCGTGGGAAAGGGCGAAAGCATCGCCTCCATTTCGTCTAAGAACATACAGGACGGCGACCCTGGCATGAAAGCCAGATTTGCCTACGAGGCTGCTGAAAAGGAATTTCGTAGGGCTGAACGTCTGGTGGCCGACAATATCATTTCAACCAAACAATATGAACAGGCAAGACTCAACTATGAAACAGCCAAAGCCACCTATCAGGGCTATGCAGGAGGCATGACTCAGGGAGGCATCACAGTGAGTGCACCCATATCGGGATATGTAAAGACCCGACTTGTAGCGCATGGAGAATATGTGGCTGTGGGCCAGCCCATCGCTGTGGTGGCACAAAACCGCAGGCTGCAGTTGAGGGCTGATGTGCCCGAAAGCGGCTGGGGACAGTTGAGCCAGATACAAGGGGCTAACTTCAAGATGTCATACGATGACGAAATCCACATGATGTCGAAACTGAACGGCAGATTGCTGTCATACGGCAAGGCACTCGATGCAGCAAGCGTGTATATCCCCGTAACTTTTGAATTTGACAACATCGGCAACATCATTCCCGGTGCCTATGCCGAAGTGTATCTGCTGACAGTGGCAAGACCGGGGGTTATCAGTGTGCCGCTCTCTGCCCTGACCGAAGAACAGGGGCTGAAGTTTGTCTATATACAGACAGGTAAAGAGGTCTACCACAAACGCGAGGTAAAAACTGGACAGGACGACGGCAACAGAATAGAAATCGTGAACGGACTGAAAGCCGGCGACAAAGTGGTGACCAAGGGTGCATACCAGCTGCGCCTCGCCTCGTCAACTGCTGCCATTCCCGACCATGGTCATAGTCATTAACATTGATAACGAACGTTATGCTCAACAAAATCATCAAATTTTCACTCAACAACCGCATCACAGTGATGGTGGCTGCCATGCTGCTCCTCATCAGCGGACTATATACCGCCAACAACATGGAGGTGGACGTGTTTCCCGACCTGAATGCGCCTACGGTGGTGGTAATGACCGAAGCCAAGGGAATGGCAGCAGAAGAGGTGGAACGTCTGGTTTCATTTCCCATAGAGACGGCGGTCAACGGCGGCACCAACATCCGCAGAGTCAGATCATCGTCAACCACAGGTTTCTCCATCGTCTGGGTAGAGTTTGACTGGGGAACCGACATCTATAAAGCAAGGCAGACCGTATCAGAGAAAGTGGCCAATGTGAGGGAGTCGCTCCCGAAGAATGTGGGTATCCCGACACTTGGTCCGCAATCGTCGATTCTCGGCGAACTAATGTTTGTGGCACTCACATCCGACAATACCTCCATGCAGGAACTGCGAACCATTGCCGACTGGACTGTACGCCCACGACTGTTGGCCATAGGCGGTGTGGCACAGGTGGCTGTCATCGGCGGAGATGTCAAGGAATACCAGGTGCTGCTCGACCCTGCACGCATGAAACATTACGGGGTTTCGCTTAACGAGGCTTATGCAGCCGTGAATGGCATGAACCAGAACGTGGCAGGCGGTGTCATCTACGAATACGGCAATGAATATATCATACGCGGTATGTTGGCTACAGACAATGTGGAAGAAATGGGCAAGACAGTAGTGAAAAACAACCAGGGATTACCCGTGTTGCTCAGCAACATCGCCGACATTAAAACCGGCAGCCAAAGTCCCAAGACTGGCGTAGCCTCTCACAACACCAAAGAGGCCGTGATTGTCACTGTGACCAAACAGCCCAATACCAGCACCCAGGAACTGACAGACAAGATAGATGCCACTCTCGAAGACGTGAAACACACCCTGCCCCAAGGCATCAACATCTCTACAGACATCTACCGACAGGAACGCTTTATCAACAGTTCGATTGACAATGTGAAGAAATCACTCTATGAGGGTGGACTGTTTGTGGTTATCGTGCTTTTCATTTTCCTGATGAATGTCCGCACCACGGTCATCTCGTTGGTGACCATCCCCTTGTCGCTCATCACTTCAATGCTGACACTCGACCTCTTGGGACTGACCATCAACACGATGAGTCTTGGTGGAATGGCCATCGCCATCGGCTCCTTGGTCGACGACGCCATTGTGGATGTAGAAAACATCTATAAACGACTCAAAGAAAACCGGTTACAGCCCAAAGAACAGCAAAGGGGGATGCTTGACGTGGTGTTCGAGGCCTCGCGCGAGGTGCGTATGCCTATCCTCAACTCTACACTGATCATCATCACCAGTTTTGTGCCTCTGTTTTTTCTCACGGGCATGGAGGGGCGTATGCTGGCACCATTGGGCATCGCCTTCATCACCGCCCTGCTGGCATCAACCTTGGTGGCTCTTACCCTTACCCCCGTGCTGTGCAGCTATATGCTCAAGCCGGGAACACATGCCACCACTCCCAAAGAGCCTGCAGTGTCGCTGAAGCTACGCAACATCTATACCCGGGCACTAACATGGGCATTGGCACATAGCCGCATGATGATCTACTTCACAGGTGCCGCACTGGTGCTGAGCGTGGTGGTGTTCTCGTTCCTGGGTCGCAGTTTCCTCCCTCCATTCAACGAAGGGTCGTTTACCATCAACGTGAGCACCCTGCCCGGCATTTCACTGGAAGAATCTGACAGAATGGGAAAGCAAGTAGAAAAACTGCTCTTGGAGATACCTGAAATCAAAACCGTGGGGCGCAAGACCGGCCGTGCCGAGCTCGACGAACATGCCTTGGGCGTGAACGTATCTGAGATTGAGGCTCCATTCATATTGGACAATCGTTCGAAAGACGAGGTGCTGCACGACATTCGAGAAAAGCTGGCCCCTCTGCCCGGTGTCAACATCGAAGTGGGAGCACCCATTACACACCGCATTGATGCCATGCTTTCTGGAACAAGGGCCAACATTGCCATCAAGCTCTTTGGTACAGACCTGAACAGGATGTTTGCCATCGGCAACCAGGTGAAAGAGAGCATCAAGGACATCGATGGCGTGACCGACCTGAATGTGGAACAGCAGGTGGAAAGACCTCAGCTACAGCTGCGCCCAAAGCGTGAGATGCTGGCCAAATACGGTATCACCATGGCGGAGTTTGCCAATATCACCAGCGTGATGCTGGCAGGCGAAGAGGTGTCAACCGTTTACGAAGGCAACAAGGTGTTTCCTGTGACCATCAAGGTGGCCGACACCGACCGCTCGACCATCGAACGCATCAGAAAGATGCCCGTGGATGCCAACGGACAAAAAGTGCCTCTGGAAAACATTGCAGAGGTGGTGTCAGCCACTGGACCAAATACCATCAACCGTGAGAACGTAAGCCGCAAACTGGTGATTTCGGCCAATGTAAATAACAACGACCTGGTAGGCACTGTAAAGCGCATCAAGGAGGAAATCGAGAAAGAGGTCAAACTGCCTGAAGGCTATCATATAGAATATGGAGGACAGTTTGAAAACGAGCAGGTGGCCTCACGCACCCTGCTGCTGACCAGCATCCTGTCGATTGCAGTCATCTTCCTGTTGCTGTTCGGACAATTCAGGAACCTGAGACAATCGGCGGTCATCCTGCTCAATCTTCCGCTTGCCCTGATCGGCGGCATACTCGCCATCGCCCTCTCAAACGACACAATAAGTATTCCCGCTGTCATCGGATTTATCTCGCTGTTTGGCATCGCCACCCGAAACGGAATGCTGCTGATCAGCCGCTACAACGACCTTGAACGTCAAGGAGTGCCACTCATGCAACGCATCATGCGTGGCTCAACCGACCGTCTTAACCCCATTGTGATGACGGCACTGACCTCGGCACTGGCTCTGGTGCCGCTCGTCGTCGGTGGTGATTTGCCCGGCAACGAGATACAAAGTCCTATGGCCAAGGTCATTCTGGGCGGTCTGTTCACCTCAACACTGCTCAACGGATTCATCATCCCCATTATGTACAAAAACACTCACAAGCCTGCTCCTAAGGCTATGAGCCTGACAGAAAAAGATAAAAGATAACACATCATGAGATACAGATTATTCATCATGGCCGCCACAATATGCTGCACCCATGCCATGGCACAAGACAACATCGAAACGCTATTGCAGGAGATAGAGAAAAACAACACTACTCTCAAAGCACTCAGGTATGACACCGAAGCGCAAAAATCGGCCAACCGTTCAGAAAACGCCCTGCCTGACCCTGAACTGGAGGTGGGCTATCTCTGGGGGAGGCCTTCGGCCATTGGCAGTCGCAAAGACTTCAGTGCCAAGCAGAGTTTCGACATTCCTGCCATTACAGGACAGAGAACCCGACAGAGCAAACAGAAAGACCGCCTTGCCGACAGCCAGTACAACCTGCAACGCACGGCTTTGCTGTTGCAGGCCAAACTGCTCTGCATTGACCTGATATACTACAACGCAAGAATTGCCACACTGAACGAGCGCATCAAGGCGTCGAGGATAGTGGCTGAAGGACAGGCCAAACAGTTGAGTTGTGGAGACATCAGCCAAACCACCTACAATTATACCGCACTCAACCTGTCGGTGGCAGAGGCCGAACTCAAGCAGACCGAAAGCGAGAGAATGGAAATATGCCGAAGTCTGACGGCCCTCAACGGTGGTTTCCCAGTGACACTGAACAACAACCGCTTTACGGCCTTGACTCTGCCACTGAGTTTTGCCCAGTGGTATGACGGCAACAACAAAACCACCCATCCCCAAACAGCATTGGCACGACAAGAGATGGAGACAACAAAAGGGGAAACGGCACTGGCCAAGACTGAGTCGTTGCCATCGTTCTCCATCGGCTACACGGGCGAATTTACACAAGGAGAGCACTATCAAGGTGTGGCCGTAGGTGTATCTGTACCGCTATGGAGAGGAAAACGAAAGGTGGCCCAAGCCAAGGCAGCACAACTGGCAGCACAAGAACGGATGGCTGACAACGAGCATCAGCTGCGCGCACAACAGGAAGCCCTGTTCTACCGGGCGCAAAGCCTGCACAATTTGGCCACATCACTCACTCAGGCTCTCTCGCAGAGCAACAGCACACCTCTGCTGCAAAAGGCATTGCAAGAGGGTGAAATATCTACCGCTGAATATTTCACTGAACTGGAAAAATACTATGATGCTGCCGATAAGGCATTGATTGCCGAGAGAGACAGTCAGAAGGCTTATGCCGAACTACATGCAGCAGAACTGTAATGGCCTGACATGGGGTTGTAATAACCGCTGGCCTTTGATGTGATGCATGAAATAGGTGTACCACCCGTGGGGATGATACACCTT
>SFEK01000115.1 GCA_004557285.1 Bacteroidales bacterium
CAGGGGATTCAATGTGGATGTCGGGGTGGTGGTGACGGAATTGACATCGTCGGAAGGCAAGCGCCAGAAGGTGCAGCTGGAGATAGACTTCGTATGCAACCAAGGTTCAAGGCGATATTATATCCAGTCTGCCTACAAGATGGACACTGACGAGAAAAGGAGGCAGGAATGTCTGTCTCTCTTGAAAGTCGATGACTCTTTTAAGAAGATAGTCATTGTGGCTGATGACCAGCTTGTCCACCATGACGACCATGGCATCACTACAATATGCCTTAGGGATTTCCTGACTCAACCATCCGCATTGGATTCATGAAGTGGTAAGCGTCCAAAAATGTGATGTGGGTGCTCAACGAAGTATTTGTTGGGACACGGCAATTGATTAATGATGAAGGGTTGTTGATTGATGATTGATGATTACTGATTTTGTTCACATGGAAATGCGGATGACACGGAGGTCCGCAAGCGGACTGTGGAGGGTAAACCACCCATATAACGTAAGGTTGGATGAAAGCTGTCATCCTCACGCAGTATGTTTTTTTCGTGCTTTTCTTGCATGTTTCTGAATTTATCCGTATCTTTGCCCATGGCTTGAGACCTGATTCGGTCGTGCCGGAAATTTATAATCAACTGAAAGGAAATTGAGCGATGATACTGTATGTGGCCAACCCTATTTATGATTCTGTGTTCAAATACCTGATGGAAGACGAGCGTATCGCCCGCACCCTGCTGTCGGCCTTGCTGAAGAAGAAGGTGGTGAAGGTGGAACAACGCCCCCATGAGTATGTGAACGTGTCGCGAAACAACATATCGATGTTCCGCATTGATTTCGGTGCGACCATCCGTGAGGAGGACGGGCATGAGCATGTGGTGCTGATAGAACTGCAGAAGACATGGCTGGAAACTGAGACTCTGAGGTTCCGCCAGTATCTTGGCACCCAATATTCGCGCAAGGAGAACATCGTGGAGGACAGCGAGGACAAGCATGCGCTGCCGATGGTGGCCGTTTATCTGCTGGGGCATCGTGTGGGGGACATCTCCGCTCCTGTGATTTATGTCAACCACCACACCTACGACTATGACGGCAATCTGATCAAGGGCGGTGAAAACTGTACCTTCGTGGAGAGCCTTACCCACAACAGCATCATCGTGCAGATTCCCTTGCTTCACGGCCATGTGAACAACCGGCTGGAGCAGGTGCTCAGTGTTTTCAACCAGTCGAACGCTTCGAAAGGCAACCCTCAGACTATCGCCATCAACGATGATGCCTATATGGGGGACCCTGACATGGAGTATATCCTCAAGCGTCTGCTGTCGGCGGCATCCAATCCTGAGGTGAGGCAGGAGATGAATGTGGAGGATGAATTCTTCAAGGCCATAGAGGACCGTGATACTGCCATCATGGTGCGTGACAGGAAGATTGATGAGCAGGATAGGAAGATTGACGAGCAGGACAGGAAGATTGACGAGCAGAAGCGTATGTTGCAGAATGCCATTGAGAGTTTGAGGAAACAGGGCATGGATGATGCCACCATCGCCTCTGTCTTGGGATTGCCTGAAGGGGATTTCAATACATTTGAATAGGCTTCACGTTTCTTCAACTCGTCATTTGCCGTTTCTGCTTCGCTCTTCGATAGATGACAAAACCATTGCTTTTTGAGGTAAACCACCCATATAACGTAAGGTCGGATGAAATGGGAATGTTACCTTTGCTTCCAATTTCAACAGGGTGGACGCTGTATTGGTGGTTTACGAAAAATTCTTGAAAAATTGCTGAAATCCGAGAAAATATAATTACATGAAAAAAGGGGAACTTCATAGTTCCCCTTTTGGCTTTTTGTGATCCGCTTGGGGCTCGAACCCAAGACCCCAACATTAAAAGTGTTGTGCTCTACCAACTGAGCTAGCGGATCTACTACCTATAGTAGTTTCTAAAAGCGAGTGCAAAGGTAATGGTTTTGTTTGAAACAACCAAATTATTTGGCACTTTTTTGCATATTTTCCTGAAAACTGCTGTCTTGAGGGCTGGGCATGGGCACTTTCTCGTTGTCTTTGGTGATATAACGCTGGTAATAAGCGATGAGGATAGTGGTGAGCGGCAAGGCCACAATCAGGCCGACAAAGCCCAGCAGTGTGCCCCATACCGACAGCGACAGCAAAAGTATGGCAGGGTTCAGACCCATGGCCTTGCCCATGATCTTGGGCGTGATGATCATGTCGATGATAATCTGCACAATGCAGAACACGGCCACTGCACTGGCCAGGATGACCCAGAAGTTCTGTCCGGTGTCTGCTGCCTTGAGCAAGGCCAGAAAGGCGGTGGGAATGAGGGCAAAGGTGTGCAGATAGGGCACCAAATCCATGATGCCGATGAGTATGCCCAAGCCGATGGCCATGGGGAAATCGATGATGGTGAACCCGATGCAGAATAGGATGCCCATGCTCAACGCCACGAGCGACTGTCCGCGGATGTAGTTGTTGAGTTCGCGTTCCACATCGGTCATCAGTTCTTTCCAGAACGGGCGAGCGCTCTGTGGAAATATCTTGATCCACTTGGTGGACAGGTATTCGTAGTCGAGCAGGATGAAGAACATATACATCAGTGTGATCAGTGATGCCACAATGCTGACGATGACGCTTGCTGTCTGCCCCAACATGTTGAACACCTTGGGCGTGGTGTTTCGTATGGCCTCAGAAACATCCTTCTGCTTGAAAAACTGCTCAATCTCGTTTTGATGCTCGTTGATCCATTGCCAAATGCTTTTGGGAAAGTCGTTGATGTGGGTCTTCTGGTGAAGGTAGCGGGAGAGCACGTCGCCAAGTTTTTCAAACTGCTCAATCATCGGTGGGATGATCAGGTAGAAGATGCCTGATATGACCGCAATGATGAATATCAGCGCAATGACGATGGACAGGGCTCGGGTGGGCACATGAAGCTTGTATTGCACAAACTTGACGACGGGATAAACCAGATAGGCCAACAGCCATGCTACAAAGAAAGGCAGCAGCACTTCACTGAGGTAGTTGACGGCCACCAGCACGGTGACCACGAGCAGGGTGATGATGGCCCAGCGGATAAACTTGTCGAATGTAATCTTTTCGTTAAGCATGGCAGTGTTGTTTTTATGGTTGAACTTTTTGCTTCTCTTCTGCAATGGCCTTGTGATAACACTCACGGCACAAGGGCTCGTATGCTGTCTGTTCGCCGAGCATCACACGCTTGTCGTTGGCCACCAGACGATGGCTGACGTATGCCAATGCTCCGCATTTCACACAGATGGCATGCACCTTGGTCACCTCGTCGGCAATGGCGCACAAGGCAGGCATGGGGCCGAAAGGACGCCCCTTGAAGTCCATGTCGAGGCCTGCCACGATGACCCGTACGCCACGGAAGGCCAATTCGTTGCATACCTCTACCAGGCGGTCGTCGAAGAATTGTGCCTCGTCGATGCCCACTACGTCGATGTCTGACGACAGCAGCAGGATGGATGCCGAAGACTCTACTGGGGTGCTGGGGATGGAATGGCGGTCGTGGCTCACCACTTCGTCTTCTGAATACCGCGTGTCAATGGCCGGCTTGAAGATTTCTACCTTTTGCTTGGCAAATTTTGCTCTCTTCAAACGCCTGATGAGTTCTTCTGTCTTGCCAGAGAACATCGAACCGCACACTACTTCTATTCTTCCCGGGCGGTGTGCCTCACCCAATAAATTGTTGTTCATTTGGCCGCAAAATTACAAAGACCATTTAAAAATTGCAAAGAATTGCCCGCTTTTTTTGTCAAAGACATCATAATTGTCTATATTTGCACTGTTCAACGCCAAAATGACATCAATATGGGATTGTTATATATTGTACCTACACCAGTGGGAAATATGGAGGACATGACACTCAGGGCGATCAGGATATTGAAGGAGGCTGACCTTGTGCTGGCCGAGGATACGCGCACATCGGGTATCTTGCTGAAGCATTTTGATATCAAAAACCACCTCATGTCGCACCATAAATTCAATGAGCACGGCACCGCTGCCTCTGTAGTGGACAAGCTGCGTGCCGGTGCCACCATTGCGCTGATCAGCGATGCCGGCACCCCGGGTATCAGTGACCCTGGTTTCCTGCTTGTCAGAGAAGCGGTCAATGCAGGGATTGAGGTGCAATGCCTGCCGGGGGCTACGGCCATGATTCCGGCTGTGGTGTCGTCGGGCTTGCCTTGCGACCGTTTCTGCTTTGAGGGTTTTCTGCCGCAGAAGAAGGGGCGCGCCTCACGGATAGAGGCTCTGAAGGAGGAAACACGCACCATGGTGTTTTACGAGTCGCCCTACAGGGTGCTGAAGACGCTGGAGCAGTTGGCTGCTGCTTTTGGCGGCGACCGTAGGGTGAGTGCCTGCCGTGAGATATCCAAGGTGCATGAGGAGAGTGTGAGGGGTACGCTCGACGAGGTGATTGCCCATTTCAAGGCTGCGGAGCCTCGTGGCGAATTTGTCATCGTGGTGGCTGGTAAAGACAACAAGGAACATAAACAAATGAAACAGTAGTGCTTATGAAAAATATTTTGATGATGGCGATGTGCCTGATGGCTCTCGCCAGTTGCAAACAAGAGAAAGTGGCTCCTGCTTTGCCACAAAACAGTCAGGTTGACTCTCTGAGTAGAATCATTGAGCAGAAAGACAATGAAATCAACGATATGATGGAACTTTTCAATGAGGTGGAAGAGGGATTCAGGTTGATTTCGGAGGCTGAAAATCGTGTGAACCTGGTGAAAAACGGTGAGGGGGCTGACAAGGCTCAGCGCATACGTGAGAACATCCAGTTCATTCAGCAGAGGCTGTCGCAGAACCGTGAACTGATTGCCAAGCTTAGGCAGCAGTTGCGTGAAAGTTCCATCAAGGGTGACCAGCTGAAGCGTACGCTGGACAATCTGGTGAAGCAACTGGAAGAAAAAGACGGCCAGTTGAGAGATCTTCGTGCACAGCTCGAAGCAAAGGATATTCATATTGCCGAACTTGACCAGACCATCAGCGACTTGCATCAGGATGTGGACAACCTCAAGGGCGAGAGCCAGCAAAAGAGCAACACCATCAATACCCAGGACAAGCAGCTGCACACGGCGTGGTTTGTGTTTGGCACCAAGAAGGAACTGAAGGAGCAGGGCATCCTTGATGGTGGCAAGGTGCTGCAAGGCAATTTCAACAAGAACTATTTCACCAAGATTGATATCAGGGTGGAGAAGGAAATCAAGCTGTATTCCAAGTCGGCAAAATTGCTGACCATGCACCCTTCAAGCAGTTATACGCTGGCGCGCGATTCCAAGAACCAATATGTGTTGCGTATCAACAATCCGCAGATATTCTGGAGCACAAGCAAGTATCTTGTCATCCAGGTAAAATAAATAAGGTATATATCCATACGAAACGAAACAGGTTCCGCAGCTGCGGAACCTGTTTCGTGTGTATGCCATCAATGTGGTATTCATCCATCAATGGTGGAAGAGTCTTACACCTGTGAATGCCATGGCAATGCCATACTTGTCGCAAGTGGAGATGACATGGTCGTCGCGCACCGAACCACCGGCCTGTGCGATGTATTCCACACCACTCTTGTGGGCACGCTCGATGTTGTCGCCAAAGGGGAAGAACGCATCGCTGCCCAGTGCCACCTTGGTGTTTTGTGCAATCCACGCCTTTTTCTCTTCACGGGTCAGCACCTCAGGCTTCTCCTTGAAGAACTGCTGCCATGCGCCGTCTGCCAACACGTCGTCGTAGTCGTCGCTGATGTAGATGTCGATGGTGTTGTCGCGGTCGGCACGGCGTATGCCATCCACAAACGGAAGGTTCATCACCTTGGGATGCTGGCGCAACCACCAGATGTCGGCCTTGTTGCCGGCAAGACGGGTGCAATGAATACGGCTCTGCTGTCCGGCACCGATGCCGATGGCTTGACCGTCCTTGACATAGCACACGGAATTGCTCTGGGTGTATTTCAAGGTGATCAGACTGATGATGAGGTCGCGCTTGGCCTCGTCGGTAAATGTCTTGTTTTGTGTGGGGATATGCTCAAATAAGGCAGGGTCGTCGAGCTTCACCTCGTTGCGTCCCTGTTCAAAGGTGACGCCGAACACCTGCTTGCGTTCAATAGAGGCAGGCACATAGTCAGGGTCGATCTTGATGACATTATAGGTGCCCTTGCGCTTGTCGTGCAGTATCTGCAGGGCCTCGGGGGTATAGTCGGGTGCAATGACGCCATCGCTCACCTCACGCTTGATAAGTGTGGCCGTGGCTGCATCGCAGGTGTCGCTCAATGCCACAAAGTCGCCGTAGCTGCTCATGCGGTCGGCACCACGGGCACGGGCATAGGCGCAAGCCAAGGGAGAAAGCTCGATCTTCACATCGTCAACGAAATATATCTTCTTCAAGGTGTCGCTCAATGGAAGTCCTACGGCAGCACCGGCTGGCGATACATGCTTGAAACTGGCTGCTGCGGGGAGACCCGTGGCGGCTTTGAGCTCCTTGACAAGCTGCCAGCTGTTGAGCGCGTCAAGGAAGTTGATATAACCGGGGCGTCCGTTCAAGACCTCGATGGGAAGTTCTCCTTCTTCCATGAAAATTCTTGAAGGCTTCTGATTCGGATTGCATCCGTACTTTAATGCTAATTCTTTCATTGCAAATAAAAACATGTTAATTGGCTTGCAAAATTACAGCAAAGTTAGCTGAAAACAAAATGATGATGAATTTTTTTCTTCCTTTCCTTACATTTTTATTGTTCTGCTGCCGTCGTCGTTGGTGGTGATGTTCACCTTGAGGG
>SFEK01000116.1 GCA_004557285.1 Bacteroidales bacterium
CACCTTCGGTTTGGGATGGAGGGTGCTCTTCCCTGTTTATATGGCCATTGGCGTGATAGCCACACTGCTGCTGTTCTATACCCCCGTGGAGCGTGAGGAGCCTTCGCAGGGCGGAAGCTCGTTTGGCGAGGCCGTCAAGTTGCTTGTGCCCCACAAAGGCACTGGAGCATTGGTGCTGCTGTCGTTCATCGGTATCATGTGCCATGTGGGCATAGATGTTGGTACCAACACCACAGCCCCCAAGCTGCTCATCGAACGACTTGGCATGTCGCTCAACGATGCCGCCTTCGCCACCTCGCTCTATTTCATCTTCCGTACTGTGGGCAGTTTCACTGGTTCGTTCTTCCTGCGCATCATGAGCAACCGCCTGTTCTTCACGCTCAGCGTGGTGATGATGCTGCTTGCCATGATAGGCATGGCAGTGGGCGAGAGCAAGGCCGTGCTCTACACGTCAATTGCGCTGGTGGGCTACGGCAACTCCAACATCTTCCCCTTGATATTCTCTCAGGCACTGCTTTCTGAAAAGGACAGGCAGAACGAGGTGAGCGGACTGATGATTATGGGTCTGTTTGGCGGTACGGTGTTCCCCATGCTCATGGGTTTTGCCTCCGATGCCGTTGGTCAGGTGGGAGCCGTGCTGGTGATGGCAGTAGGTGTGATTTACCTTTTCAGTTATATATCCAAAATTAAAACATCTAATTAACATTCTCTATGGACAACAAAATAATCGTGGGTCTGGGCGAGGCACTTTGGGATTGCCTTCCAGAAGGCCGCAAGATTGGCGGTGCCCCAGCCAACTTTGCCTATCATGCCTCCCAATTTGGTTTTGATTCTTATGCCGTGAGTGCCGTGGGCAACGATGCCCTTGGTGATGAGACCATTGACGCATTGAAGTCGAATGGCTTGAAACTCGTGATGCCTCGTGTAGATTTTCCCACAGGTCAGGTGCAGGTCACGCTCGACGAAGACGGAGTGGCCACCTACGACATCAAGGAAGGTTCGGCATGGGACAACATCCCCTTCACACCAGAGATTGAGTCTTTGGCCAAGCAGTGCTGCGCCGTGTGTTTCGGTTCATTGGCACAGCGCAATGAGGTTTCTCGTCAGAGTATCTATCGTTTCCTCGATGCCACTTCCAATGACTGCATGCGCATCTTCGACATCAATCTGCGTCAGAATTTCTACACCAAGGAGATTATCCAGGAGTCGTTCAAACGCGCCAATGTAGTGAAAATCAACGATGAAGAATTGGTGGCCATCGGCCGTATGTTCGGCTATCCCGGTCTTGACATCGAGAACAAGTGTTGGCTCATGCTCGGCAAGTACAATCTCGACATGCTTGTTTTGACCTGTGGAGTCAACGGCAGCTATGTGTTCTCCAAGGGTTCGATGTCGTATCTTGAAACTCCTAAGGTTGAGGTGGCCGACACTGTAGGCGCCGGCGATTCATTCACCGGCTCGTTTGTAGCATCTGTGCTTTCAGGTCAATCCATAGCTGAGTCGCACCGTATCGCTGTAAACGTGAGTGCATACGTCTGCACTCAGAATGGTGCGATGCCAATGATTCCCGATGAATTGAAAAAATAAACAGGGTGTACAGTTTGATGTACAAATATCAGTAACAACGCCCTAGAGGGGCAACCTGCTCATAGCCCAGGGTAAAGCGTAGCGGCACCCTGGGTTATTTCATGTAGTTGATGGTCGCCCTGCTAAGGGCAAAAGCTTAGATAATAGCAGGACAAATAACGCTTTTGCGCTTACAGCGCGCATGGACAACAACCCACTACCCAGGGTGCGCTACGCTTTACCCTGGGCTATGTGCTTTTGCGCTTTGCCTTTCCTTTCAGCCGGCGACCTTTGGTTCAGCGCGACAATTACCGACATTAACTTCAGGATTAGGATATTCAATTTTTGCATATCAAATTGGACACCCTATTTTTTTTATATATAAACATTGAATTTTGCTTTTGTTTTAATCATTTTTATTACCTTTGTAGCCAAAAATAACCAATTTTTGCCCATTTGTTGCCTTGATGTGACAACTTGCATATATGGCACAGATTAGAGTGAACACAAAATATAGTAAATATATCTTATTACATTTATGCTGAGACCCGTCTATTACATTGTTTTGGTAGAGATATTGTTGTCTCTGATGTTCGTTGCTTGTGATGAAAACAACGACAATCATGCCTATCGTATCGGTGTTTCTCAATGTAGTGGTGGTTTCTGGCGGGAGAAACAGAACAATGAGATGCGTCGTGAATTGTTGTTGCAAGAAGGGGCAACCATGGAGTTGCTGTGCGCCAACGACGACAACGAGAAACAGATGGCAGACATTCAGCATTTCATCGATGAGCAGGTGGATATACTTGTCGTTTCGCCCAACGACACCAATGCCCTGACAGCAACCATCGAGAAGGCATACCATGCGGGCATACCCGTATTGCTGTTTGACAGGACTATCCATTCAGACCAATACACGGCCTTTGTCGGTGGTGACAATTACGAGGTGGGCAGACAGATGGCGGCATATATCATCACACATCTGCCTAAGGGAGGAAAGGTAATCGAAATCATGGGCAACATGAAAACATCCCCGGCGTGGCAACGCCATCGAGGATTTGTGAATGGCCTATCCGATGTTGGAGGCATAGAAATTGTGGCGTCTGTCGATGCCGGTTGGCAAGGTCCGCTTGCTGAAAGTGCAGCCGACTCATTGCTTCGCCTGTATCCCGACGTCGATGCCATTGTATCCCATAGCGACTTTATGGCAGACGGGGCCAAACGGGCAGCCGACAGGCTATACCCCGGCAACGATTATATTTTTGTTGGGGCTGATGGATTCGGTACTCCAGGCTTGGGCATAGAGGCGGTGGAAAAGGGCGAACTCGATGCCACTGCCATTTATCCCACAGGCGGTGACGCCATCATCCAGACAGCATTGAAAATACTAAAAGGTGAGCAATACGAAAAGACAACGTTTTTGCCAAGCAACATAGTGAGCACTCCACAAGAAGCTATGCTTCTCATCAATATGGATCGTGCACTCACGGCAGAAGTGAAACGTGTGGAACGTGTCCACGACCAGGCTGTCTTTTATCTCAAAGAGAGCCAAAAAGAACGTGTGATGTTGTATGTGTTGTTGGCAGTGCTGTTGCTGATATGTGGCCTTTGTGCCGCACTCTATCGTGTGAATATGCTCAGGCGAAAGTCCAACAAGCGTCTATATGAGCAACAAGACATATTGCTTGAAAAAAATGAGCAACTCTTGAGCATGACCCACCAACTGGAGGAGGCTACAAATGCCAAACTGGTGTTCTTTACCAACATCTCACACGATTTTCGCACTCCCCTCAACCTCATATCCGGACCTATAGACCAAGCCATGGCCAAGTTGAAGGATAAAGCTGAAATCATGACATTGTTGCAGATAGCGCAGCGCAATGTCGGGGTGTTGCTCGACCTTGTCAACCAGATACTCGATTTCCGCAAGGTGGAAAACGGCAAGATGACATTGACCATGCAGACGGTAAACATCAACACATTGGCAAGCGCATGGCACGAATCATTCATGTCGTTGGCGCAGCAAAAGGGATTGAAACTTGATGTTGCCGTAGATAAGGTCGAGACAAATGTCAATGTCGATGCCAAGAAACTCGAGCGAATGGTTTACAACCTTCTTGGCAATTCCATCAAGTTCACGCCTGCTGGCGGCACCGTGGGCTTGCGGTGCACCATGGCCGACAATCATCTCGTCATCACCGTGAGCGACACAGGTCCAGGCATAGACAAGGACAACCTCAACAAAATATTCGAACGCTTCTATCAGTTGGGCAATTCTTCCGGCGAGGGCACAGGCATTGGCCTGGCTTTGGTGAAGAAATATGCAGAGCTGATGGGCGGAAGCGTGGAGATAGCGTCAAACAGCGACGACACCCAGGGAGCAACCGGCACCACGATATCCATTGTCATCCCCACGGAACCATCCCATGTCGCCGCACCCGTTACTGATGTGCCCCAGCACCTGTTGCCCGAAAGCCTTTATGCCTGTGCAAACCTGCAATTCACGTCGCCGGCCAAGCAGCAGCAAGTGTCGGAAGACGAGTCGCTGCCTGTGGTACTGGTCATCGACGACAATGCCGACATGCGCACATTCATCAGCACTTTGCTCGCCGACCGATACCGTGTGCTGACCGCCAACGATGGCGAGCAAGGCCTGCAGATAGCCAAAGACAACATTCCAGACATAGTGGTCTGCGATGTGATGATGCCCGTGATGGACGGTTTGGAATGTTGCCAAAAACTGAAGAACGACCTATGTACCAGCCACATCCCGGTGATATTGCTCACGGCATGCAGTCTCGACGAGCAACGTGTCAAGGGATTGCAGTCGGGAGCAGAGGCCTATCTGGCCAAACCGTTTAATTGTCCGGTATTGCTTGCACAGATAGATACACTCTTGAAAAATCGAACAAGGGAAAATCTTTCCAAGACAAATGCAGAAGTTAAGGATTCTTCAGCATCCAAACAGGCCATAGGGCAGAATGTATCCAAACCATCATTGTCAAGATATGACAAGGGCTTCTTGAAGAAAATGCAAGAGCATATAGAAAGTTGCTACAGCGACGAAAACTTCAGTGTTGAGATGCTTGCCGAAAAGATGTGCCTAAGCCGCGCACAGCTCTACCGCAAGTGCAAGGCTTTGACAGGCAACACCCCTGTAGAGCTTATCCGCAATACACGTCTGGAACATGCACGCCACATGCTGCTCAACGGTTACGACCAAATAGCCCATGTGGCCGCTGCCGTTGGAATACCCAATGCGGCTTATTTCGCCAAGTGTTATAAAGCATATTTTGGTGATTATCCTAAAGATACAATGTCATGATTATCAGTTGGTATATAATCATTGTTACTTGAATTACATATATGTTTCATTTGGTAAAAGTTGCAACATTAGTGCTGATTGTTGCAACATTTATTTTTGTTTGTTTATACAAAAGCGGTTAATTTTGCGGCGAATTATGTTGAATAATCTAATAACAAACAAATGAATCAATTAAAAAAATTAGCAGCAATGGCGCTATTGTGTATGGTGGGTACCATATTACATGCGCAGAAGATTGTGGCTACGGGACAGGTTGTCGACCAGTCGGGCGAAACCGTGATTGGAGCTACAGTCATGGAGAAAGGTACCAGCAATGGTACGATTACAGACTTTGACGGCAATTTCAATATTTCCGTCAACAAGGGTGCTACGCTCGTTGTGAGCTATGTGGGTTTCATCACCCAGGAACTTCCTGCCGCCACTGGTATGAAGGTTGTCATCAAGGAAGACGCCCAGAGTCTTCAAGAGGTGGTGGTGACTGGTTACACCACACAACGCAAGGCCGACCTCACCGGTTCGGTGGCTGTTGTGCAGACCAAGGACCTCAAGACTTCTTCCGACAGCGACCCGATGAGGGCGTTGCAGGGTAAGGTGGCCGGTATGACCGTTACCACCGATGGTTCGCCTTCAGGAACAGGTACTGTGCGCATCCGTGGTATCGGCTCGTTCAACTCTTCTCAGGACCCACTCTTCGTTATCGACGGTGTGCCCACAACGGCCACCCTCAATTCTCTTAACATGAACGACATCGAGAGTATGCAGGTGTTGAAGGATGCTGCCTCGGCTTCTATCTATGGTTCGCGTGCTGCCAATGGTGTTATCATCATTACCACACGCAAGGGAAAGAAGGGCGATAAAGTGAAGATTGACTTCTCTGCCAACCTCACCGCACAGTTCTACACATCGCAATCGACAATGGATCTGTGTAATTCGGCAGAGTATGCTACTGCAATGGCTCAGGCCGCACTTAATGATGGTCTCGACCCAGTGGCTTACGCAAGCAACTATGGTCTTAACCTCAATGCCACACAAGGTATCGGCATTAAGGCATACGACCCTAAGACCGGACAGTACAACAACTATACCGTGAATGGTCTGTATGACGGATTTATCAACTCCAAGAAGACCATGCGATTCAGCGATACCGACTGGCTCGATGCTATCTCTCGCACAGGTTTCTCGCAGAGCTACGACTTGTCACTTTCCAATGCTACCGACAAGTATTCTGCCCTCATGTCCTTGGGCTACAAGAAGAATAACGGTATCTTGAGATATACCGACTTCGAGAACTTCTCAGGACGTGTGAACACCAGCTATAATGTCAATAAGTATGTCACCATTGGAGAGAACCTGACTGTCAGCTACACGAACCAGGTGAACAGCTATCCAATGGAGAATGCCCTCAAGATGTCGCCTACAGTGCCAGTATATGAGGAAGACAACGAGACATTCGCCGGTCCAGTAGGTGGTATGAGCGACCGTCAGAACCCTCTGCGCGAACTCTATCACAACCGCGACAACAGACTGAAGGTATGGCGTGTGTTCGGCAATGCGTATATCGACATCAAACCTATCGAAGGACTCGTGTTGCGCTCAAACTTCGGTATCGACTACGACCAGGCATTCATCCACTCAGTAAATTACACCTTCCACTCTGACGTGGTGAACAACTCAACGCCAAGCACTACTCTCAGTGAGGCAAACGACATGAAGTGGACATGGTCAAACACCGCCAACTATAACTTCACATTGTGGAAAGACCATCATTTCGGTGTGCTCCTCGGTATGGAGATGCACCATCAGGGCCGTGACGAGTTCT
>SFEK01000117.1 GCA_004557285.1 Bacteroidales bacterium
GAGAATGTGCGTCCGTATCTCAAATCATTCTACAACGGAGCGCGTGACCTGCCCGAAATGGCAGAGTATGAAAAAGAACTTACCCCTTACGACGAGGTACGCACATTCGATGTAATGAACTTCGACAAAGAGGGTGCAAAGGATATTGTTGCCACGGCTGAACACATCATGCGCGAGCAAGCAGCCGAGCGTGAGGCAAAGGAGGCAACCGACAAACTAAAAAAAGAACGCAATGAGCAAAGAAAAGAAACAGAGCAAGAAGTCGAAGCAAATACAGAGGCTCTTGCAAGCGAAGCAGCAACTGTTGCAAGCGAAACAGAAAGCGTTGTCAGCACTGGCGACGCAGCAGCCATCAACGAGCAAGTAAGCAAGATTGATGAGCAGCTGGATAAGGTCAATAAGCAGTTGGCACTCCTTGGCTACTATGAAGCTGACACCGAAGACCCTTCCAAGTTCCATGAGACATATGGCTACATGAAGACTGCGGAGAAGAAAGCGTTAGCAGATGCAGAGAAGTTTGCGAAGGCTATTGCAGCCGAAATCGGCGTTGACCTTGGCAGAAAGAGAGTTGCAAAAGCAAACATCGCGCCTATCGGTGGTGATGTAACCTTCCGTATTCCTCTGTCAGAAAACAGAGAGCTTTACGTCGATGTGTCACTCAACAATGACAATGACAACCTCAACTTCAATTCTTGCATGTATAGAATAGAGGATCCAACTGCACGCGGCATGAGCCAGTACATCAGCAGCAACGAGTTCTTCTATCCTAATGCCACCATGGACGATGTGCTTGCTGCAATCAAGAGAGCCATTAGATACCATGCGCCAGACTTCGAGATAAAGGAGAAGGCGAAAAAGGCAACCAAAAAAGCAGAAACCACGGAGAATAAGCCGAAATCTAAGAAAAAAACAGTATCTTTGCGAGAGCAAACCATCCCCGATTTGTTCAGTGGTTTGTTCAGTGAAGATGAATTAAACAGTAAGAGCAATGACACAGCAAGAACTGATGAAGCTAAAGGCAGCAGCCGACAAGATGGGGCAGTGGGTAGTGTATCTGCTGACCGAGACCGAGTACTGGACACCGCAAGCACTGGACGAACTGACCGAGGAGAAACTGCAAGAGTTTCAGACAAGGCAGGCGCAGTGGCTGATGGAGAACGAGGCGAACTACCCATCAGGGGGAGCCAAGGAGGATCTACGCGCGTCGATAACGTGGCAAGTGAGACAGGACAGCCGTTGTCTGACGGAGGACGAAGCATTCGCAATGGAGCAGCTTCGGATGGAAGAGGACATGACAATCGAGCAGCTGCCGCAACGCCTGACGGAGTTCCGAGCCAAACAGGAGCAGGAAGCACAGGAGGACGACGGGAGCAACTGGCTGAACGAAGAGTAAGAGCCACCAAACAACCCGAACCCAAGTTTACACGTAACTATCTGTACCCCGAAGATGCTTCGGAGATAGATAACATGACACCTCAGCAACGCTTAAAGGCGAATGTTGAGGCTTTGGAGATTGTACGTACCTTGATGCAGGAGGGCAGACAAGCCACTGCCGAGGAGCGTGAGGTGCTTGGCCGTTATCGTGGTTGGGGAGGTGTTGAGCTTGGCAGAGCCTATTCCACCAGCATGATGCGCAATAGCTTCACCGACCGTTGGGGAGCACCTTCCGAAAAAGGAAAGCTGTTGACACGTCTTGCCGATGTCATTGACGCACTTGACCCCAACGGTGAGCGTGGTGTGCTTTCAGCCATCAACCATGCAGCACTCACCTCATATTACACCCCAACAGGTATTGCCAAGGTAATGAACCGCTTTGCAGAGCTGGCAGGCTTCAAGGGTGGCAATATGCTCGACCCATCAATGGGTAACGGTATCTTTGAGGGTACAATGTCGAAAGCCGTGCAGCAGCGCACCATGATACACGGTGTGGAACTGGACTGGCTTACAGGACAGATAGCACGTAACCTGTACCCCGATGCCAACGTACTTGTTACCGGCTATCAAGATGCAGGAACCGCCGATAACGCCTACGATGTTGTGATGAGTAACATACCATTTGGCGATTTCAGCGTGACCGATAAAGCATGGAAACATGACAGCAGCCCAATACGTAAGGCAGCCCAGAACCGCATCCACAACTACTTTGCCGTGAAGATGCTCGACAATACACGTCCAGGTGGACTGTGTGTTATCATGACGAGCAATGCCATCCTTGACACCAAGGGCAATCAGATTATCAGAGAGCATATCGCAGACAATGCAGAGGTGCTTGGCGTGGTAAGACTGCCTGATAATACATTCAAGGGTGCAGGCACATCTGTTGTTACCGATGTTATCTTCCTGCGTAAGTATAAAGATGATACCGACCGAAACAACAAGCGCAGCGATGAGCAATACCTTAATAATATAGAGAAGCCTTTCCTCACATCAGGAGAGCTTCAGCTTGTGAACCCAACCGATGGCAAGAGCCACAAAGTGGCTGTCAATGGCTACTTCACCAAGAACAAAGATATGATGATAGGCGATGCCAAGGCAGGCGGTCAGTACCGTGCAGACCAATTCGGACTTGGTAGCGACATGAGTACCGACGAGCTGGCCACAGCCATGCAGAAACTTGTGGAAAAGAAGATTGTAGGCGACCGCAAGGGCAAACTCTTCGATACCCACAAGACTGTGCGTGAGGTGAAGCAGGCAGTGTCAGAAGCCTACAAGGGTGATGGTAGCTACATCAGCAATGGTAACATTGTTGAGCAGGACGGCTTGATAGGTATTGTTACCAGCACCAAGAACAAGTACGGTGATGTGAACAGCACCTTTACCGAAATGCCCGAGTTGAAAGGAAAAGCCAACCGCGTGCGTGCCATGCTGCCTATCCGTAAGGCCATGAAGCAGGTTATCGACTGGCAGATACAGGGCATGAAAGAGAGCGACCTTGCACAGGCACGTGCAGAGCTGCAGAAAGCCTACGACGATTTCACAAAGAAGTTCGGACGCTTGAACACCAAGGAAAACGATTTCCTCACAGAGGACATCGACGGCTACACCCTACGCTCGCTGGAGAAATGGAAAGATGGTAAGTTTGTCGGCTTGTCTGACATCTTCACTAAGAACACCATCAAACCGGCCCTGGACCTGTCAACAGCCAAGACACCGCAGGAGGCTATCAGCCTTTCACTCGCAGAGTATGGTGAAATCAATTCCGCTTTCATGGAAGATGTGCTTGGCGAGAGCTGGGCAGAGCAGTGTGGCGAAACCCTGTTCAAGGAGCCATTCACCACAGACAGCTATCTGACTGCCGATGCCTACCTCAGTGGCGACGTAAAGACCAAGCTGGAGCAGGCACGCGAAGCTGCCAAGGAAGATAAGGCGTTAGAGCGTAACGTGAAAGCACTGGAGGCCGTACAGCCCAAGGACATTCCTTTCGATGAAATCAGCATCCGTATGGGCGCACGATGGATACCGTCAGAAATGTACACCGACTTCATGTATGACATGTTCGGTATCAACAAGAACGACCGGAAAGGCAACAAGAGTGGCGTTGAGTACATGCCAGAAGTTGACCAGTATGTAGTGAACGTAGCATCTAACGAGCTTGGCGGTGAGGCAGACCAGTGGCGCACCAGCCGTCGTAGTGCCTCCGAAGTGTTCACAGCAGCCCTGCAAGACAAGAGCCTGTCAGTATTCGACACCATCAAGGAAGATGGCAAGGAAATAAAAATTCTCAACAAGGAAGAGACCGAGCTTCTGAATGGTAAGATACAAGACCTACGTACAGCCTTTGAGGACTGGCTTAGCCAGAACCCCGAACGCGAAGAAACCTTGATGCGCCTGTACAATGACAAGTTCAACCGCACCGTGCTTCGCAAGTTCAACGGCTCGCACCTGCGCATCCCCGGACTGATGGGCATGGAGTTGAGACCGCATCAGAAAGATGCCGTGTGGATGCTTGTCAACAATCGTGGTGGTATTGTTGACCACATCGTTGGAGCAGGTAAGACCCTTGTGATGCAGAGTGCCATCATGGAAATGCGTCGTATGGGTATTGCCAAGAAACCTATGATTATCGGTTTGAAAGCTACCTGCGCACAGATAGCAAAGGAGTTCCGCGAGGCATACCCGGCAGCACGTATTCTTGCACCGACCGAAAAAGACTTCTCGAAAGAGAACCGTAAGAAGTTCATGTCGCAGATTGCGCTTAACGACTACGACTGCGTGATATTGAGCCACGACCAGTACTGCATGTTGCCACACACCGAAGAGGTGGAGCGTGGTGTTATCGACGAGCAGATGGCACAGCTTGATGCAGCTATCGAGTTCCTGTACGGTCAGAGCGACAAGAACCAGCTTACCAAGAAACAGATAAAGGGCTTGGAGAAACGTAAGGCCAACCTTGAAGCAAAACTCGCCAGCCTGCTTGACAGGAAGATAGACCGCGAGTTTACCTTTGAGGGCTTAGGCGTTGACTATCTGTTTGTCGATGAGTGTCAGCACTTCAAGAGCTTGCCATACGTCAGCACATACGACCGCGTGGCAGGTCTTGGTGACAAGAAAGGCAGTCAGCGTGCTATTGCCCTGCTGAACGGTGTGCGTTATCTGCAGAAGATGCACCAAGGCGACCGTGGTACAATATTCCTTTCCGGCACGACCATCAGCAACAGCCTCAGTGAGATTTACCACTTGCTGAACTACCTACGTCCGTCTGAAATGGAGAAACTGGGTATGACAACCTTTGACGCATGGGCAGGTAACTACGCCATCCATACGGCAGAGCTGGAGTATGGTGTAACCAACGAGCTGAAAGAAAAAGACCGCTTCCGCAGCCTTACCAACATTCCAGAGTTATCCAAGATGTACGCCGAGATTGCCGACGTGCGTAACGATATGAACTTGAAACTGCCAAAGCCAAAGATGCGCAGCCATATCGTTACCGTGCCTCAGTCCGACTTGATGACGGAGATAAACGCCGAGATTGTGAACATGGTAAGAAACAAGAACGGCCACTACTTCGGGATTGACAGCAAAGACACCACACCTTGGGGACTTCTCGCCAGCACCCTGTCAGCGAAAGCAGCCATCAACCCCCGACTGATTGATGATGCCTACGAGGACGAGGGAGGCAAGATACCAGCCGTCTGTGAGCAGGTCAAGAAGATTTACGACCAGTTCAATGAGCAGAAAGGCACACAGCTTATCTTCTGCGACACAGGCGTATCGTCCAAGGGAAAGAAGTACGATGCCTATTCCGACATCATCAACCGCCTTGTGAATGACTACGGCATACCTCGTAATGAGATTGCCGACATACATATTGCCGACACCGACGAGAAGCGCAAGGCATTGTTCGCAAAGGTGAATGAAGGCAGCGTCCGCATCCTTATCGGTGGTACAAAGAACATGGGTACCGGCGTGAACGTGCAGAAGCGCATCGTCGCCATGCACCATGTCGATGTACCCTGGACACCTGCAGACCGTGAGCAGCGCGAGGGTCGTGGTGTACGTCAAGGCAACGAGATAGCACGTGACTTCAACGATGATAACGTAGATGTTTACTTCTATGCTACCGAGGGCAGTCTTGATATGTATAAGTACCAGTTGCAGGAAACCAAAGGCAAGCTGTTCGCACAGTTCAAGAGTGGCACCATCGGTGAGCGTACCTTTGACGAGGGCGATGCAGAGGGCGACTTTGACCCAGCTGAGGTTGTTGCCATGCTTTCTGGTAACCCTGTTATCTTTGAGAAATCAAAGCAGGACAAAAAGGTTGAGAAGCTGCGCCGTGCCAAGAGAGCATACGAAAGTGACTGGCAACGCAGACGCTCTCGTTATGAAGAATTACAGACCAAGAAGCGTAATTTTGAACGATTGATAAGCCTCAACGAGAGTGATGTACGTTCGTTGGAGCGTGGAGGTTTTACACCTGATGAACAGGGCAAGTACCCAGCAACAGTTACCATCGCTGTGAGAGGCGAGTATTCTTCACGTAGAACGTTCGACAAGCCAAAGGAGGCAGGCGAATATCTGCACTCCCTGTTGAAGCAGGGTAAGAAAGTAGAGTTATCGGGCTTCGGTCAGAAAGCCAACGTCACTTTACCTATTACCGATGCAGGCTTGTTTGGTAAGCCTGTTGCAGAGTTAGACAGTTACGGAGGTATCAAGTACACCGTAGAGGTGAGCGAGGACAATACCGCCGCAGGTGTTGCGTACCGTAATCTTCTGCAAAAGGTTTTCAGCAATAAAAAAGTCTATGAACGCAACTTGGAGGAGGTTAACAACCAACTCAACGGAGCAGATCCCGGAGAAAACAAGTTCCCCAAGCAGGCTGAACTCGACGAGGCACTGAAAGAAAAGAAGCGTCTTGACGATGAATATAAGAAACTATCAGACGAGAAGCCGAAAGCCGACGAGGACACCGTACGTTATCGCATCCGCGAGGACGAGCCACCAATTAAGACACAAAAAGTTTATAAACTGATGCGCCTTGGTAAAGATGGTAAGTTGTATCCACTTTTCATCGATGCTGCCGCACCTACCGAGTTAGGAGTATGGTATAATGCAGATAGCCCCAATCTTGACATCTTGCAAAAGATGCCGAGCGGGACATATCTTGTGGACTA
>SFEK01000118.1 GCA_004557285.1 Bacteroidales bacterium
ATAAATCTTGATCCACTGTTTCACTAAAAAATTCCTTGTGCTGAACAACCCTTGAGACACTCTTTCGCTATAGGCCAGAGATAGTACAAATCCACTCAATACAAAGAAGAACGACACACCGCATTCTCCTCCAAAGTCAAAACTTGTACCTATGTAGTGCGACAACACCACAAGCATGATGAAAAAAAATCTGAGCGACTGTAATGTTTTAATCATATATTATTTCTCTTTCAGCAACTGCTCATACATCTTCAAATATTGCTGGCTCACCTTGATATAGTCGTGATGCTTGCGCACAAAAGCGGCACTCTCGCGCGAAAGTTGGCTTATTCTGCCCGGTGTGAGCAAAGCTTCACGCAGCACATTTAGGTTGTATTCATCATCATGAGGACGAACGTTAATGATTGGACGTAATTCTTTCTCTCCAATAAAGTCGTAATAGTCTTCCTCGCCGCCGCCGATGACCACTGTGCCGCGTGCCATGGCGGCAAGGGCATTCATGGCCGGGGTATAGGAATAGAGCTGGTCCACCAGCACGTCGGCCTCTTCGAGCATACGGCAGTATTCATGATATGGCACGTCATACACCCTGTTCACCACCACCTGGTCGGGATGTGCTGCAGCAATCTTTTCAACGAGATCACCGATGATGCTTGCCCCCTTGATAAAGTCTCTGCGCCGCTGTATGCCCACAAGCACTTTGATGGGCCACTGTTTGCCCTTCACCTTGACATCCTTGTCAGCAGGCCTTTCGACGGGTAGGGGGAGATAATGCAG
The DNA here is from genome assembly GCA_004557285.1 of Bacteroidales bacterium. GTDB lineage: Bacteria > Bacteroidota > Bacteroidia > Bacteroidales > Bacteroidaceae > Prevotella. The sequence continues at coordinate 778 of SFEK01000118.1, forward strand.
TCTGGGGCGATATTCGTCCTTGTTGTAGTACATATAATACTCATATAGACAGGCAGCAAAAGCGTCTGCATGCTTGTTGACATACCGACAACAACTCAAAAACTCCGGCAAATGCTGTTCTTCTATCCTCCACTTGTTTTCCTCAACATTTATGGCCTTTGTTCCTATATGTGTGTCCGAATAGGCCAGCACACCTTGGGCCTGGGCGTCGAACACCACGATGTCGTCTCCCCAACAGCCTCTCACCACCCGCTTGTTGAAACGCTTGATAAACTGGAAGAAAAGTTTGTTCCATCCCAATTTCAGCGGCATGGTGTGAAAGTCGTTCATCTGGACAATGTCGTTGCCGATGAATAGTTTCAGGTGTCTCAATATCTGCCACACCACCTTCAGACCACTGAGCTTGCCCCAACGCATATCCCTGCCCACATCAATGTCGCGTGGACAGTTCCAAATACATCCCGCCGACACCAGTGTCACCTCGTGTCCCAGTTGTTCAAGCCCCTTGCGCAATGTGCTGTGCACAAAACTCGCTTCGCCTAACAATAATATCCGCATGGCAATAGATTGACATCAACTGAGTGCCAGCATGCGTTCAATGGGCTTCACCGCCTCGCGTGCCACATCCTGGTCAACATCAACCCTCGGCCACTCATATTTCAGTGCGTTGTATATCTTCAGCAGGGTGTTCATCTTCATGTAGTCGCACTCATTGCAGCTGCAACCCACACCACCTTCGCTTACTTCAGGCGGAACAGGATAGAAAGCGGTCGAAGGACAGGCACGTTGCATTTCATGCAGTATGCCGGCCTCAGTGGCCACGATAAACGCCCTGTCGGGATGCTCGGTGGCATAATTCAGCAGCACCGCCGTAGATCCTACAACATCCGCACAGGCCAATACCGGACCCTTGCACTCGGGATGTGCCAGCACAACGGCATCAGGATGCTCCTGCTTCAGCCGGGCAATCTCGCCTACAGAGAAACGCTCGTGCACATGGCATCCACCGTTCCACAACAGCATTTTCCTTCCAGTCACCTCATTGATGTATGAGCCGAGGTTGTAGTCGGGGCCGAAGATGATTTTTTCATCCTCGGGCAGTGTGTCGACAATCTTCTTGGCGTTGCCACTGGTCACCACAATATCCGTCAAGGCCTTCACGGCGGCAGTAGTGTTCACATAGCTCACCACCTTATATCCGGGATGTTCATCCTTGAATTTTTTCAGGTCATCTGCCTTGCACGAGTCGGCCAGCGAGCATCCGGCGTTGAGGTCTGGAGTAAGCACAAGTTTTTCCGGACTCAATATCTTGCATGTCTCAGCCATGAAATGCACGCCACACATCACGATGATTTTGGCATCTGTCGTGGCGGCCTTCCGGGCCAGGGCGAGCGAGTCGCCGATAAAGTCGGCCACCTCTTGTATCTCGCCGCGCGTATAATAGTGTGCCAGAATGATGGCTTTCTTCTCTCGGCACATTTTTCTTATTTCAGTCTGCAGGTCGGTGCCTTCAGCCACAGGTTCGTCGATATAGCCCTGTTGTTTCCATTCTTCTTTCACCATAGTTGTTTTCCCCTTGCTTTTATCATTATATTTTTTATAAGTTTTTTTTAAAAAAAAGATGTTTTGTATGATGGGCTGTGGATATCGGGATAACTTTTGCCTCGTTTTCTTGCCTATTTCGTTATCCACCTCTGGTATCATCTTTTCCCCATATCATGGGGATATCCATTCGCTGACATTCAGCATCCAACATGGTTTTTCCACATTTTCCACATCTGATTGCAAAATTAATAAGTTTATATCTTTTCTTGGCAAAAATCGGTGGAAAACTTGTAAATTTTATCTGTATAACCCTGTGTATATCCACTTGTCTTCTCTTCGTGCCTTTTTATGTGTTGATATTACAACTGTTATCCACAGGGTTATCCACACATTTATCAACAATAGGTGTGTTCATGCTCGTCTTTGTAAATTTATTTGAAATAATTTTCCATATAAACTTTGCCATTTCATAAAAAACATCTACTTTTGTATTTAAAACCTTACATATTGTAATTGTTTATATTTATAGTAAATAACACTAAATTCAAAATAAATATGTCTATAAAAAAAACATTCAGTCATTATGCTTTAAGCCTGTCGATGGCCCTGTTGGGTGCTACATCCTGCCAGCAGGCTGTGGCCGCACATAGCCTTGATGATGTGCGCCGCAAGATGGCATCGCCTTCAGCCACCCTGGAGCGCGTGAGAAACATCAGTTGCCAGGCCATGCAGCACCGTCTGGCCCGCATGCCCAAATCTTGCATGCTGCCTGCCGCCACCACCCCTGAGGGAATGGACGATTTCAACCAGTTTGGCTGGCTGCTCACCCCTGAGGGCAAGTATTGGTATTACACCGCCGTGATCAAGACCGATGTCATCGGCAATCCCGATGATGAAAATTCCTACAACGACAAGACCATCAGCGGTTTCGAGCTCACTGTCTATAACGAGAAATGTGAGGTGCAGGGCAAGGTGGCCGGCGACATCCCACTGCTCGATGATGAGATACGCATTGCCTCTGTTGATTTCTGCGATGTGCTCACCAAAAAATTCTTCAACACCGACAACAACTACGAGGTGATGGTGATGGTAAATGCCAACACACCCAAGTATGTCAACAACGTGCGCACCTATGCGTTTTCCATCACTGCCGATGGCGGCGTGCAGAAGCCTCTGACGTCAATGCCCGGCATGATGGTGCATGCCATCGATGCTTCTGTCGACGAATGGTCGGAAACATTCTACATGATATTCGACAACGAGGGTTATGCCAATCCCGACGGTTCGTTTACCCCTGCCACAGGCACCCCTGCCGATGGTGCGGTGCGCGGACAGCGTTTCACCGTCTTCAAGAAGGGTGGCTATTCGGGTAAGCCCTCTGAGGTGGCACACATCGACCTGAGCGACAACGAGGCTTCCTACAACGATGGTGTGCCCATCCTTGTGCAGCAGAAAAACGACTATCTCTACATGGCCAAGACGGGATATGAGAAGACTTTCTTTGCTGAACCTGACAATTATGAGAGTTGGGAACTTAGCCCCGACAATCATTTTTTCTTCCAGCTCTACCGCATGCCGCTCACTGGCTACAACCAGAAACTGGAAGAAGTGTCTACCACCATGATTCCCATGGAATACAGCACCGACCCTGATGTGCCCTTCTTGCTCTATGGCTCGGGCATGCTCGACTATATGGACGACATGCGCATCGACGACGAGGGCAATGTGAGCTATGTGCTGGTGAGTGAGGCCTATCAGCTCTCCACCGACAGTCATGTAGATACCTATCGCATCTACAACAGCGACGGCACGTTGCAGCAGACTATTTTCGAAAAGGCTGACAATTGCTACAACTTGAGCGATGTGGAGGGCTGTGCGCGCCAAAACTGCTTCATCACCGTTGACGACCAGGGGCAGTATGATTTCCACTTCGTCAACATGGACAATTTCGAGCAGGTGTTGCAGCTTCCTGCCAACTACGAGGGCAACACGCTCACCACCAACATGGACCGTGTGGCCGTGGGCAATGGCACCTATCGCTATGTGGTGCGCATGGGCAGCACTCAGGAAAACGAAGAAGGTCATCTCTGCGAGGCCATCAGCTGGATCAATACCGACGGCACGCTGCACCATCAGCAGCTGGTCTATCTCGGCAGCAATGTGGCTACCGCCATGCCCAACCTTTCGGCCAATGTAATCAATCCTTATTTCATCAACACCGACGATGCCTATGAATACATGTTCTTGGTGTATCGATACACTGGCGTGTCGTCTAAGACCAAGGCAGAACTGCTTGTGGTGAACGACCGTGGCGAAACGGTGTTCAACCTTGTGCCCGACGATGCACAGGGCTCGCTCTCTACCGTGTGGGTGAGCGACGACGACGAACAGTCGTCGATCATTGTGGTGACGAAGAAACCTACAGGCAACTATGCCGCAGAGGCCTATCTCTTCCCGCTCACCAAGTTCACCGGCGGCGAAGGCACGGCAGACAATCCTTATTTGATATCCACCGTGGGCGACTTGCAGCAAATCATGAAACAGCCCTCTGCCCACTATCGTCTGACTGACGATATTGATGCCTCGCTGCTCACCCTCAAGGGCAGCAAGGAGAATTTCACCGGCACGCTCGACGGCAACAACAAGTGTATTTCCAATCTCCACCTCGCAGGCAGCAATGCCTCCTTGCTGGGCTATATCACCGGCCCTGCTGAAATGACCGACGAAGAGCAAGAACCTCAGGTCAAGGATTTGGTGTTCAATGATGTTGCCATGCACATCGACGGCACGGCCACCACAGGTCTGCTGGCTTCTACCTCCTTGCAGAATGTGCGTTTGCACAACATCCATGTGCATGGTCTTCATGTCGATGGCGATGCGTTCAGTGGTTCGTTTGGCGGTCTGGTGGGCGAGGCGGCATCCTTCACTACCATCAGTGGCTGTTCGGTCAACGACGCCCAGATCCAGCTGCCCCGAGCCACCACAGTTGGTGGTATAGCGGGTGCACTCAAGGCATCGTCGGTCATCACCGCCTGTGCCTTCAATGGCCAGCTCACTGCTCAAGACAATGTGGGCGGCATTGCGGGCAACAGTTTCGAATACATGAGCATGCAGCAGTGCGGCATCAACAACTGCCATGTCAATGCCGACATCACCGCCGACAACACCGTGGGTGGATTGGTGGGCAACGACAACCACAACCAGATACATCAGAATTATGTGGAGGGCAGCATCACCGCCACCGGCGGCAACAAGTGGAGCGGAGCTTGTGCAGGTGGTGTGATAGGCACATTGGAGTGGCTCAAGGGCGAAGGCGACTGCATCAACTGCAATGTGGTGAATCTCGCTGCCATCAATTATCAGAGCAATGGCACATCCACTGCCTTCCAGACTGCCCACCGCATTGTGGGCAAGACCGACTACAACGAAAGCCAGGAGGCCAAGGATGGTTATCTGAAGGACAACTATGCCATCAGTCCTGCCTCACCCCTGCACGACGGTGAAATCTATGCAGGAGTAGATGGTGCCGAGGGTGCAAGCATAGCACTGGCAGATGCCACACAGTCGTTCTTTGATGCACTGGAATTCCGTTTTGGCAGCGATGTTTCTTCTCCATGGAATTTCGATACTTTCCTTCCACGCCTCTACTTCGAGGGCAAGACCAAGGCCTTGCTCTGCAGCGCATCGGTCATCATGGTGAACGCCGGCGACGAGTTTACACTCACCTTTGACAATGTGGGCGGCAGCGCTGCCGACATTGAAATGGCCGTGACGGGCGGCATTGTAGAGTGCCTCTCAAGCGAAGCCGTGGACAACAACCGCCTCACCGCCGTGTTCAAGGCATTAGAGATGGGAGACACCGAAATTCTTGCCATGGCTCACGACAAGGAGAAGCGTTGCGCCGTGCATGTGCTGCCTGCAGCCGGCATTCGTGGCACACTGTCTGAAAGCAATCTGCCGCAGCTTACCTATAACGACTGCACTCTGCACTGCGACGGCCAGTCCATCAGCCTCTACACCCTCGACGGTCGTCTTGCAGCCACTGCCCGTGGCCGCATGTCGTTGTCGCCCTTCAAGAGCGGCATCTATGTGGCCAAGGCCGCAGGCCAGACACTCAAGATTGTTGTCAACGGCCGATAACCCATATAGTCGTTATATCCATAAAAAATATCCGCAACACCTGCCTTGGGCGTTGCGGATATTTTTATTATCAATTCTCTTCTCCGCATTTACTGTCATTGATATTGTGGTCGCATATTTCGCAGGCACTTCTTTCAATTCT
>SFEK01000119.1 GCA_004557285.1 Bacteroidales bacterium
AACGGTACCAAGGACGAGGAAATGGTGCTGAAAGAAGGTGACGAAGTGCTCTATGGAAAATATGCAGGTACAGAACTGGAGTTTGAAGGTACCAAGTATCTGATGATGCGCCAAAGCGATGTGCTTGCCGTTATCAATAAATAATTATGGTGGCAGACCACCTTATTTTAATCATTAACGATAAATAAAAAACAGAAGAATCATGGCTAAAGATATCAAATTCAATATTGACGCCCGCGACTTGTTGAAGAAGGGTGTTGACCAGTTGGCAAACGCAGTGAAAGTTACATTAGGTCCTAAAGGACGTAACGTGATTATCGAGAAGAAATTTGGTGCTCCACAGATCACCAAAGACGGTGTGACCGTGGCCAAGGAAGTGGAACTGGAAGACCGTTTCGAGAATACTGGTGCCCAGTTGGTAAAGAGTGTTGCCAGCAAGACTGGCGACGATGCCGGTGATGGTACAACCACTGCCACCATCCTCACACAGAGCATTGTGAATGTAGGTTTGAAGAATGTGACCGCAGGTGCCAATCCTATGGACCTGAAACGTGGTATTGACAAGGCTGTTGCCGCTGTGGTAGAGCACATCAAGAATAGTGCCGAGAAGGTGGACGACAACTACGACAAAATTGAGCAGGTGGCTACCGTGTCTGCCAATAATGACCCTGAAATCGGTAAGTTGATTGCCGATGCCATGCGCAAGGTGAGCAAGGACGGTGTCATCACCATCGAAGAGAGCAAGAGCCGCGACACTTACACCAATGTGGTAGAAGGTATGCAGTTTGACCGAGGCTATTTGAGCGGATACTTTGTAACTGATGCTGACAAGATGGAATGTGTAATGGACAATCCTTACATTCTCATCTATGACAAGAAAATCAGCAACATCAAAGATTTCCTGCCTATCCTGCAGCCTGCTGCCGAGAGTGGCCGTCCTATGCTCGTCATTGCCGAGGATGTGGATTCTGAGGCTCTTACCACTCTGGTTGTCAACCGTCTGCGTGGTGGCTTGAAGATTTGTGCTGTCAAGGCTCCTGGCTTTGGCGACCGTCGTAAGGCCATGCTCGAAGACATTGCAACCCTGACTGGTGGTTTGGTAATCAGCGAAGAGAAAGGCTTGAAGCTTGAGCAAGCTACTCTCGAAATGCTCGGTACTTGCGAGAAGGTAACCGTAAGCAAAGACAACACCACTATCGTGAATGGTGCAGGTGAGAAGCAGCTCATCGCTGACCGTGTGGCCATGATCAAGAACGAGATGGCCAACACCACAAGCTCTTATGATAAAGAGAAGCTCCAGGAGCGTCTGGCCAAGTTGGCTGGTGGTGTGGCCGTGCTTTATGTAGGTGCCAACAGCGAGGTGGAAATGAAAGAGAAGAAAGACCGTGTTGATGATGCGCTCTGTGCTACACGTGCAGCCGTTGAAGAAGGTGTTGTAGCCGGTGGCGGTACCACCTATATCCGTGCTCTTGATGCCTTGAAGAATGTTAAGGGTGACAATGCTGACGAGCAGACAGGTATCAATATCGTGGAGCGTGCCATTGAAGAGCCCCTGCGCCAGATTGTTGCCAATGCCGGTGGTGAAGGTGCCGTAGTAGTGCAGAAAGTGCGCGAGGGTGAAGGTGACTTTGGTTACAATGCCCGCACCGACCAATATGAAGACTTGCGCAAGGCAGGTGTCATTGATCCCGCCAAGGTGGCTCGTGTAGCTTTGGAAAATGCCGCCTCAATTGCCGGTATGTTCCTCACCACCGAATGTCTCATCGTAGATAAACCAGAGGATAAACCTCAGATGCCAATGGGTGCACCGGGCATGGGTGGAATGATGTAAATTTGTCAACTCAAGATATCAAAAAGAAGGGGCGTAATATACACTCCTTCTTTTTTTGCTCTTTTTTTATATGGTTGACTGATTTTTTTATCCAAAAAATTTTGCAATATCCCCAAAAAGCAATAATTTTGCATCACAATAGGTTAGAAGTTACGGACATAAGTCCAAAAGGTAGATATTTTTTTGATTTGTTTTAGTAGATTAGTTTTTAAGTAGTTTGTTTTTTGAAAATCGCCTGTCGAGAGGACATGCGATTTTTTTATGCCTTTATTTTTATGTCTTTATTTTGTGTTGTCTGCAAAATATATTACTTTTGTAGAAGTTTTTTACAAAAAGACTTATGAAAAGATTATTGGAACTATATCAACGATGGAGTGGGGCGCAAGCGGCAGGTGTTGAGCAGTTGCCGGCTGCGGGCAGCAACCGGGTGTATTATCGCATCGCAGCAGACGATGGCAGTACGGTCATTGGAGCCATTGGCACCAGTCGCGATGAAAACCATGCCTTTATCTATCTTTCACGCCATTTTGCGCAGCGACAGTTGCCGGTGCCTGCTGTTCTTGCCGTTGATGATGACGAATTGCGTTATATCGTTGCTGATTTGGGTAGCGAAACCCTCTTTCATGCCCTTTCGGGAGGAAGAGAGGCCGGTGGCAGATATAACCAATATGAAAAACAATTGCTTGTGAAAACCATCAGGGCATTGCCCAATATCCAGATGCGGGGAGCACGAGGACTGGAATGGGAGCAGTGTTATCCGCAACCCGAATTTGATGAGAACAGCGTGCTGTTTGACCTGAATTATTTCAAGTATTGTTTTCTGAAACCTACCGACCTTGATTTTCATGAACTGAAACTTGAGGCTAATTTCCGTCTGTTTGCCAAAGATCTTGTGGCCGAAAAATACGACAGTTTCATGTATCGTGATTTTCAGGCACGCAATGTGATGCTCGATGCACAGGGCAATCCTTATTTCATTGATTATCAAGGTGGCAGAAAGGGACCGTTCTATTACGACCTGGCCTCGTTTCTGTGGCAGGCTTCCGCCAAATATTCGCACAAGTTGCGCCGCGAATTGATATATCAGTATTATGATTCGCTCAAAGACTATACCGAGGTGCCCTCTGTTCGCCATTTTGTGGATCGACTGAGTCTGTTCGTGCTGTTCCGCACGTTGCAGGTGCTTGGTGCCTACGGTTTAAGAGGATATTTTGAGCGCAAGAAGCACTTCATTGACAGCATTCCTTACGCCATGCAGAATTTGCGCGAACTGTTGAAGCTGAATGTATTTCCTTATCCTTATTTGATGGATGTGCTGCGCCGAATGACCGAACTGCCGCAGTTCACTCGTATTGATCAACCGGCAGTAAATCGTACAGATGGATATAAGACCACGACCACCAATGTATATGAGGCTAATCCACAGGATGGCCCCGCCACTTTTTCCAAATACGATGGTAAAGGACCGTTGGTGGTCAAGGTGTTCAGCTTTTCTTACCATAAAGGCATTCCTGCCGACGATTCAGGCAATGGGGGTGGATATGTGTTTGACTGTCGGAGCACCCACAACCCCGGACGCTATGAGCCGTACAAGAAACTCACTGGGCTTGACGAGCCTGTCATCCGTTTCCTTGAAGATGATGGTGAGATACTGACATTCCTTGACAGTGTCTATAAGTTGGCCGATACCCATGTGAGTCGTTATCTGCAGAGAGGCTTCACGTCGTTGATGTTCTCGTTCGGCTGCACGGGTGGTCAACACCGCAGCGTATATGCCGCCCAGCATCTGGCAGAGCATATCCACCAGAAGTATCATGTCGAAGTGAGGGTCTGCCACCGTGAACAAGGCATCTCTTTTGTTTTGAAAGATTAAGCGGATAACTGTTGTCTGTGTGCGTTTTTTTTGTTACCTTTGCAGGCATGAAGCAAGCAATGATATTCGCAGCAGGTATGGGAACGCGTTTGAAACCGATTACCGACATCATGCCAAAGGCTTTGGTCAAGGTTGCAGGCGTGCCTCTGCTTCAGCGTGTCATCCTCAAGTTGAAGGCTGACGGATTTTCGCGAATTGTGGTCAATGTGCATCATTTCTCACAACAGATTTTGGATTTCTTGTCTGCCAACGATGATTTTGGTGTGGATATCCGCATTTCAGACGAGAGTGATATGTTGCTTGAAACGGGTGGCGGCCTGAAGAAGGCGTCTGCATTGTTTGATACTGACAGTCCGGTGCTCATCCATAACGTTGACATCCTCAGCAATGTAGATCTCCTTCAGCTGTACAACAAGGCTGTTGCCGACGACACCGATGTGCTCATGCTGGTCAGCCCACGTGACACGAAGCGTTATCTTCTTTTCAATGACGACATGCGCTTGACGGGATGGACTAACATAGCAACGGGTGAGGTGAAGTCGCCTTATCCCGGTTTGCAGCCGGGGCAATGCCATAGGTATGCTTTTTCCGGCATCCATCTGTTGTCTCCACGGCTCTTCGACGACATGCGTCATTGGCCCGAAAAGTTCGGCATCATCGACTTCTACCTTGATGTCTGTGCCAAAGCCAACGTCAAGGGGTATGTGAAAGACGATTTGCGCCTGCTGGATGTGGGCAAGCTCGACACATTGCATGATGCAGAAGCATTTGTCAGTGATTGTTGATGAGATATTGATCATTCTTAATAATAAATAGTTTAACGATATGCAACAGAAGATAATTATCCTGGATTTCGGCTCACAGACCACGCAGCTCATTGGCCGTCGTGTGCGTGAACTGGATACCTTCTGCGAGATTATGCCTTATAACAAGTTTCCCAAAGACGACCCCGATGTCATCGGTGTCATCTTGAGTGGTTCTCCTTATTCGGTACATGATCCTGAGGCTTTTAAGGTTGACCTCAACCAGTTTGTTGGCAAATTGCCCGTGCTCGGCATCTGCTATGGCGCACAATATATTTCCAATACGCTTGGAGGTAAGGTGGAAAAGGCTGATACCCGTGAGTATGGTCGTGCTAATTTGAAGACAGTAGATTCGGAGAACACCTTGTTCAAAGGCTTTGAGCAGAATTCCCAGGTGTGGATGAGTCACGGTGACACGATTACCGCCATCCCCGATGGTTTCAAGTGCATAGCCTCTACCGCAGATGTGAAATATGCCGCCTTCGCCTCAGAGCAACAGCCTATATGGGCAGTGCAGTTCCATCCGGAGGTATTCCACTCGTTGCAGGGCACGCAGTTGTTGAAGAATTTTGTGGTTGACATTTGTGGTTCCCGACAGGATTGGAGTGCCGACTCTTTTGTTGAAACGACGGTGGCCGAGCTGAAGGCACAGCTGGGCGACGACAAGGTGATACTTGGTCTCTCAGGCGGTGTCGATTCAAGTGTGGCAGCTGTGTTGTTGAACAAGGCCATTGGCAAGAACCTCACCTGTATCTTTGTTGACCATGGCATGTTGCGCAAGAATGAGTTCCGTGATGTCTTGCACGATTACGAATGTCTTGGATTGAATGTGATTGGTGTCGATGCATCAGCAAAATTCTTTGCCGACCTTGCCGGTGTCACCGATCCAGAACAGAAGCGTAAGATCATCGGTAGGGATTTTGTTGAGGTGTTCAATGCCGAGGCCAAGAAACAGACAGGTGCCAAATGGTTGGGACAGGGCACCATTTATCCAGACCGTATAGAGTCGCTGAACATCACAGGCAAGGTCATCAAGAGCCATCACAATGTGGGCGGTCTGCCCGAGGAGATGAACCTCAAGCTCTGCGAACCCCTGAAATGGCTGTTCAAGGATGAGGTGCGCCGAGTGGGTCGTTCCATGGGAATGCCCGAACATCTGATTACCCGTCATCCCTTCCCAGGGCCTGGTCTTGCCGTGCGTATTCTTGGCGACATCACCCCAGAGAAAGTGCGCATCTTGCAGGATGCCGACGATATTTACATCCGTGGCTTGCGCGAATACAAGACAACGCTGTCAGGCGAGGAGGCACGCCGTGTGCTTGCAGCCGGTGTTCCTGCCAATATGGAGAATGGCGAGATAGAGGTTAGTCTTTACGACCAGATATGGCAGGCTGGTGCCGTATTGCTTTCGACAGTACGTTCGGTCGGCGTGATGGGCGATGAGCGCACCTACGAGCATCCCGTTGCATTGCGAGCCGTGACCAGTACCGATGCCATGACTGCCGACTGGGCACATCTTCCCTACGACTTCATGGCCAAGGTGTCCAATGAAATCATCAATAAGGTGAAGGGTGTCAACCGCGTCTGCTACGACATTTCTTCAAAACCACCATCGACCATCGAGTGGGAATAAAAAACAGTGGTTTATTTACTGATAATAATCAGCGCAATAAGCATATATCATCATCCGAAGGGACTTTGCCTCCCTCCGGATTTTTTTTGACCTGAATTCTTATATATATGTATTCAGGTTTCGTAAGTAGCCACTTGTGATTAACAAGCGTTCAAGGACTGGCTGAACCAAAGGTCGCCGACTGAAAGGCAAGGCAAGGGAAAGGCACAGGGCAAAAGCATCTGTTCAAGGCACTCCTTGAATGTCAGCGATTATCTTTGGTTGAACTTGCGAAAGTTGTTTCAGATTATATAATGAACAAGGTGTTTGGTTAAATCTGAAGGTGACGTAAGTCAGCTTGATTGCCTTAGGGATTATTAAT
>SFEK01000008.1 GCA_004557285.1 Bacteroidales bacterium
GTTTTCTGACCGTTTAGGTTAATTAGCTGTTGGATTGAGAATCACTCTGTACACCAGACGATGCGCTCCAGAAGTTTCAACATTCTCCTAATAGAAAAGCCGGACTGCCCAAAGAGGCGAGTCCGGCATCATGAAAACTACTAACTAATTTAAACTAAATCAAACAACTTTTATTTCTTGATAGGATAGATGTAAAGCAGGCCAATCATGATGAGGGCGATGGCGGCCGGGAAGATGGAGAACAGCAGCCATATCATGCGGCAAACGGCATCGGTGTCGGTAATGGTGACGATGGTCTGACCAGCTGCATCGGTGCCTGACACTAGACCGGCAAGTCCCAAGAACAGCGCTACCAGCGAACCGCTGATGGCGGTGCCGAACTTCTGCGACATGGTGCCGCTGGAAAAGATAAGTCCTGTCGACGAGGAACCGTTCTTCTCGGTGGCATAGTCGGCCACGTCGGCATACATAGACCACAGCAGTGGCGAATATAGTCCGATGCCAACAGAAGTCAGCACGACCGCAGCCACCATCATCCAGATGTATTTGGGATTCATAGGTATGAAGAAGAAGAGCACCGACACAACTACGCAGATGGCGGAAGCCCAGATAAACGCCATGCGCTTGGAGCCTACCCACCGGGTAAACGCCGGTGACACACCGCCGAACACCATACAGGTGAGTTCGCCAAAGGTCATGAACACCGTATAGTTGATTATGAGGCCGCTGACCGTCACGTCGCCATGCAGACAATACTCGAACAGATAGCCGGCCACGGCATAGCGGAAGCCATTGAAAAAGTTCATGGAGATGCCTATGAACGTTAATATCACCCACGGACGGTTGCGGAACAGGTCGGCAAAGGGCTTCAGCGAGAATTTGTCGGCGCGCACTGGCTTGTGGCGCTCACGGGTGAGCAGCCCGCAGGCCAGTGTCCCCGCTGCGGCAATCAAACCGAAGAGGGCGCCAAGAACGGCATATTGGTGCTGCGGCGTTCCGCCCACCAGTTTCTGCAGGTAGGGGAAGCTCAGCAGCGTGACAAATCCCATGGCATAGGCTCCCACCATGCGAAATGAGGAAAACTGGTTCTTCTCATTGTCATCCTCTGTCATTACACCAAGCAGTGAACCGTATGGCACGTTGACTGCCGTATAGACAACCATCATCAACAGATAAAGTGTGTAGGCCCAGATGCGCTTGCCCGTGGGGCCGAAGTCGGGCGTATAGAGCATCAGGGCGAATACAAGACCTAAAGGCACTGCCCCGAAGATGAGCCAGGGGCGGTAGGTGCCCCAGCGCGACTGCGTGCGGTCGGCCAGCGTGCCCATGAGCGGATCGGTCACGACGTCGAACATGCGGGCGATGAGCATCAGTGTGGCCGTATCGGCAATGGTTAGTCCGAACACGTTGGTGAAGAACAGCGGAAAGGCGATGGACATCACCTTCCATGTAATGCCGCCGGCAGCGGCATCACCCAGGGCATAACCGATTTTTTCTTTTAACTTTGCCATAGCCTGTGCATTACATGATAACCTTGACGATATGCTTGCCGGGTGTAGCCTTGACAATGCAGTCCTTGACGACAGCGCCTGGCTCTGCTGCTTCGCTTTGCAAAGAACCATCGACTACTATCTGTCGCACACCACTCTCGCGGCCATCGGGGTTCAGAACGGTGATGTCGAACTCGGCATCGCGAAGGACACGGTGTACATGGTACTCTTTCAGCGACGAGGGAATGCAGGGGTCTATCTCCAGTCCGTCGTAGGTGGGACGGATACCCAGGATGTACTGCGTGACGGTGAGCCAGTTCCAGGCTGCCGTGCCCGTCAGCCACGAGTTCTTGCCCTCACCCGGACGTGCAGCATCCTTTCCTGCTACCATCTGACAATAGACGTAGGGCTCCACCTTGTGCAGTTGCTGGTCACGAATCCACGCCGGAGCAATCTTGGTGTAGTGCTCCCAGGCATCGTTGCCTCGCCGGGCCACGGTCTCACCGATGATGACCCACGGATTGTTGTGACAGAAGATGCCGGCATTCTCCTTGTATCCGGCCGGGTAGGTCGATATTTCGCCCATCTCGACATGGTAGCGGGTGAAGGCGGGATGGTTGAGCACCATGCCATGCTCGCAGTCGAGATAGCGCTTGCAGCTGTCGAGTGCCCGGTCTACCATGCCATCTTCCAGTCCGATGCCGGCCATCGTGCAGAAACCCTGGCTCTCGATGAAGATTTTGCCTTCCTCATTCTCATTGGAGCCAATCTTGTTGCCATAGAAGTCGTAGGCCCGCAGATACCACTCGCCGTCCCAGCCGTGCTTCTTCACAGCCTCAACCATTGCGTCGACACACTTCCGGGCACGGTCGGCCTCGTCCTGTTTTCCGGTTTTCTTGCACAACTCTACGTATTGCTTGCCTGTAAGGACGAAGAGACCGGCTATCATGAGGCTTTCGGCCTTTGAGCCTTCGCTGTTGTTCTCTGTGGTCTGGAAGCTCTCGTTGGGGTCCCATGAGAAGCAGTTCAGATTGAGGCAGTCGTTCCAGTCGGCGCGTCCGATGAGCGGCAGCATGTGAGGACCGAGGTTGTTCACCACATGGTCGAAGGAAATGCGCAGGTGCTCCATGAGCGACACCTCGGTACCAGGCTTGTTGTCGAAGGGCACGGGCTCGTCGAGGATGGAGAAGTCGCCGGTCTCCTTGACGTAGGCCACGGTGCCGAAGATGAGCCAGCAAGGGTCATCGTTGAAGCCGCCGCCAATGTCGTTGTTGCCGCGCTTGGTCAGTGGCTGGTACTGGTGGTAGCAGCCGCCATCAGGGAACTGGGTTGAGGCTATGTCGATGATGCGCTGGCGGGCGCGGCTCGGCACCTGATGGACGAAGCCTACGAGGTCTTGATTGCTGTCGCGGAAGCCCATGCCCCGACCCACGCCACTCTCAAAGAACGAGGCTGAGCGCGAGAAGCAGAACGTAATCATGCACTGGTACTGGTTCCAGATGTTCACCATACGGTTGAGGCGTTCGTCGCTGCTTTGGATAGTGAACTTCGACAGCAGCCCATCCCACATACGGCGCAGTTCTCCGAAAGCGTCATCAACAGCTTCCACGGTCGAGAACCGCTTGATGACAGCATGTGCTTTCTCCTTATTTATAATACTATGATCTAACTCGCCAAGAGAGCTTGTAATTCCGTCCGTAGCTCCGCTGTATTTCTTTTCCTGCTCGTTCTCGGCATATCCCAATACGAAGATATAGTCCTTTTGTTCGCCGGGCTGCAGTTCCACCTCAACATAGTGCGAGGCGATGGGGCTCCATCCATGGGCCACGCTCATCGATGGCTTACCGCTGACAACACATTGCGGAGCTTCAAAGCCGTTATACATCCCGATGAACGACTCGCGGTCTGTGTCATAGCCCTGGGACGGGGCATTGGTCAGCGCATAATAGGCATAGTGGTTGCGGCGCTCCTTGTACTCCGTCTTGTGGTAGACGGTGGTGGCTTTGACGGCAGAACCGTCATGCACACGGGATTCTATCTCCACCTCACCCGTCGACCAGTTGCGCTGGAAATTCTCCATGTCGGTGGCGGCGTTCCACAGACACCACTCGGTGAAGGAAAACAGCTTCAGGCGCCTCACCTCATGGGTGGTATTCTTCAGCGTCAACTTCTGCACCTCGGCCCATGTGTGGAGAGGTACGAAGAAGAGAACAGAGGCTTCGATGCCACACTTCGACCCTGTGATGCGGGTGTAGTTCATGCCGTGGCGGCATTCGTATGTGTCGAGTGGTGTCTTGCAGGGTTTCCATCCGGGACTCCACACCGTTCCACCATCGTTGATGTAGAAGTAGCGGCCACCGGCATCCATCGGCACGCCATTGTAGCGGTAGCGCGTGATACGGCGGAACTTGGCGTCTTTGTAGAAACTGTAGCCGCCAGCGGTGTTGCTGATGAGACCGAAGAAATCCTCATTGCCCAGATAGTTAATCCAGGGAAACGGTGTCTGCGGGTTGGTGATGACATACTCGCGGTTTTTGTCGTCAAAATAACCGAATTCCATAGTCTTTATGAATTATAGCGGTGATAAATTTTTTACTTTTCACTTCCGACCAGCAGTTCAACCAGTCTCTTGTCCTTGAACGTGTGTTTCTGCTGGTCCCAGAAGCCGAAGTCGGCATCGTAGCACCATGTAGTCCAGGCGATGCCGTTTTCCTTGAATACAGTCAGCATATCCTTAGTCCATCGATAGGCCAGTTCACGGTCAACCTCCTCATATACGCCCCACTCGCCGCAGAACAGCTGTAAGTCGTACTTCTTGGCTGCGGCAATGGCATCGCGGAAGTCGGCGCGTATCTTGTCGATGTTCCACACCTGCGTGGTGTAGTGGTTTTCGTCAAGCAGGTGCTTAACGGTGTCGGGAGCGGCCTCATAGTCCTCCTGCGACACCAGCACACCGGGATAGTTTACCCGGCCTGTATATTTGCCGATAGGTGTCCACCATGCACCATGGTGCGTCAGAATCATCGGGTTGTAATAGTGGAAGGAGAGAATGATGTTCTTGTCATTCTCAGGCACTTTCAGGTACTTTATTGTCTCGTAGCCTTGCCATAGGTTGCTGCCGATGACTAGTGTGCGCTGAGGCTCTCGCTCGCGCAGTGCCTTGTGGACCTTCACTATCAGCTGGTTCCACTGCTCGTGGTCGTCGGCCACAGGCTCGTTCATGAACTCGTAAGCCACGGAGTCGCAGCTGTAGCCTTTGAGTGCATCGGACAGTTGGTACCACATGTTGATGAGGTCCTGCTGGGCTTTTTCCGAAGAGAACAGTGTATTGGCATCGGCATTCCCTTCGAGCGATGCGTTGAAGTAGTGTGAGCGGATGATGTGCAGGTCGACAATGGTGCGCAGATGGTGCTTCTCTGCCCAGCGGATGGCGTTATGCATCAGTTGCCAGGCTTCGGGCAGTTTGTTGCCCTCCTCGTCCCAGAACTGCACCTCGTCGATAGGCAGGCGCACAAAGTCGAAGCCTAAAGAGTCGAGACGTGCAAAGTCGTCCTCTTGGATATGGCAAGCACGGGCTTCGCCGCGTTCCTTGCTCTGCGACAGCCAGTGACTAACGTTTGTTCCGCGCTCTATGCGGAAATTGTTCACTTCGGTTATCTCACTCTTTGTGGTGCAGGCCGTCAGCAGCTGCACCGATATGGCAGTCAGTGCCATCAGTTTAAAAATCTGTTTCATATCTTTACATCTTTTTTCCTTCCATAATACCATTCAGCACCCAGGTGTTTTTTACCTTCATACCCTTGTCGCGGTCGAAGATGCCAAAATGCTCGGCACCGCTGCCAAAATTGTTGTTGTCCCAGACGAATGTGGAGAATCCGCGCTTCTTTGCTTCGCTGACAAGGAAGCGGCAGTAGTAGGTCATGTTCTCGCGGATGAGGTCGGTCTGCTCGCCTTTCTGGCGGTCAGTGACACCCCATTCGCCTATCACGATTCCCAAGCCCTTGTCGCTCCAAGTGCTGACCACGCGGTCGAAGAAGTCGGTCATGGTCTGTTCGTCACTGGGTGAGGCTTCGCCCTTGTCTTTATAGGGCTGTCCCCAATAGTTGAACTTGCATTCACCGGCATAGTCCCACGGGGTGTAGTAATGGAATTCCACGCTCATGTAGTTGTTGCCGTTACCTTCGGTATCGGTGGGGATGATGAAATCGCCGTTGTAAAGGCCGAAGTCAGGATTGCATACGTAGGTCTGGACAATAAGGTGGCGCTTCTGGTTGTTTCCACCGGTTGCCCGAACCACGTCGATGAAGGTCTGGTTATAGGAGTTTTGGACTGCCAGATTCTCCGTTTCGGGCTTGCCCCAGTTGTCGCGGATGTGCACCTCATTAGTACCGGCAAAAGCCACGCGATAGTCGTACTGGGCAAACTCGCTGGCGATATTCATCCAGAGCAGGGCCAGCTTCTGGTTGTTCTCCTCTTTATACTGATAGGTGGGTCGGCCCTCGAGCCATTTGTCGTGGTGGACATTGATGATGACTTTCAAATCATTCTGAAGACACCAGCCTACCACTTCCTTGATGCGTGTCATCCACGCCTTGTCAATACTCATGGCAGCGGCATTGGTGATGTGGCACTGCCAGCGGATGGGAATGCGCACGGCATTGAAGCCTGCATCGCGCACGGCCTTGATGGTCTTCTTGGTCACCACAGGGTTGCCCCAGGCCGTCTCGGCCTTGATGCTGCCTTCGGGCATTCCAATCAGCATCGACTCGCCGTCCTGACCGGGAGCCGAGCATTCAAACTGGTTGCCGAGATTCCATCCCACGACACCCCGGTTCCACTCTTTGGCTGTCGGAACTTGTTGTTCCATTCCTTCCTGAGTGTCCGTTACCGTCATCTCTCTGTCGCATGCCGATGCCATGTTTGCTGCTATCACGGCAAGGGCCAATGTGGCTTTAATTCGTAGTTTCATTGTGTTCATTCTGTTTTGATGGATTTTCTCCGCAAAGGTAGAAACTTTCCTGCTTTGCATTGGTTATAACGCATACATAAAAGGGTTTCAACGCTGATTTCTGATAGCATTGAAACCTTTTCTGCGTGTTTTCAGACCTTCTACTGATTGTACTTGGAGGGCGACACCCCGAAATATTTCTTGAATACGGTACTGAAATATTTCGGATTTTCGAATCCTGCCTGCGCAGCGGCATCGGTCACGCTGCGCCCGCCTCGCAACATGGTGGCGGCACGCTCCAGACGGATGACGCGGATAAAGTCCTGTGGCGACTTGCCTGTATATGACTTCAGCTTGACATAGAAAAGGGTACGGCTCATGGCCATCTCGCGGCAAAGCCGGTCAATGCCGAATTCTGAGTCTGAGAGGTGCTCAAGAATGATGGCAGTGGCCTTGTCGACAAACTCCTTGCCGCTGTCTGTTCCATCTCCCTGCGGAATTGCCACAGGCGATGCCGCTGTCTCCTCTGGCTCCTCTGGCTCGGCACAGGCATTTTCCTGAGCATGCTGATGAGAGACTGTCCACGTTGGTTTCTCATTAAACAGTTGCAGGTAGTCGATGGTCAGCCGCATGTATTTCTCCTGCAACTTGTACACCCGCCAAGCGGCGTAGAATGTCAGGATGATAAGGGTAACGTAAACACACCACATCCACCACGAGTTCCACCAGGGTTGACCTATGGAGATGGTGAGTTCCTTTGTGTCGATGACAGTTCCGCTGGTGCGGCTGACGCATTGCAGCATCAGTTGGTGTCTGCCGGGCTCCATGCTGACAAAACGGATATACTGATTGATAGTGGGCTGACTCCATTCTCCGTTGTCCATGCGGTAGCGATAGGCAATGTCGAAATGGTTACGCATGTTGATGCTTTCATATCGCAGCGTAAACGTGCGCTGGGCATATGTCAGGTGTAGCTTTCCTTGCTGTAGGAGCTCAAAGACCTCTCGGGTCTGCAGCGCCTCTTGGTCAGTGTCGCAATTCACGCCAAGCAGTGCCAGACTGGCAGTATAGTTGAGTGGTTGCACATTTTCGGGGTGCATCACCACCGCCCCCTCTGCTGTGCCGAATATCATGTCGCCATTAGAGAGATTGCAGACAGCACCTCGTGAGAAGTCCTGGTTAAGTTCGTAGCAGTAGTTAACATTGACGGCCTTGTCGGGGCTGTCAGACGACATAAAGGCCAGCCCCTCATTCGTGGCAATCCATATCCGCCCGTCGCGACTTTGTGCAAGGCTGCGCACGTAGTTAGAGGGCAGTCCGTCGGCAGTTGTAATCTGACGACTCTCATGCTTGGCAAGGTGGTAGATATATACGCCTCCGCCATCGGTTCCAATCCATAATTCCATGCCTGAGGCCAGCAGATGGGTCACAAAGGGGTTGACATCCGTTATGCCCGAAGGGGCATAGTTCAACTCCTTGACCTCCCTGCTCCCCGGCGTTATCAGTTTTAGGCCAAAGGCGGTGCCAACGGCTATCTGCCCCGAAGTCATCTGGGTGATGGTCTGCACATCGTGCACAGGATAGTATTGATATTCAGCCGTAAGAGGATTCTTGTAGAGCAAGTCGCCGTTCAGGGTGCCAACCCATAGTCCGCCGTCTTTGTCAATCATCGTGGCAAAGACATGGTCGTCAGTCAGCGGACTGTTGGCTTTTGTGTACACCTTGTTTGTATTGCCCTGACCATCAATAGCTAATAGTCCCTTGCCGTATGTGGCAACTAATATGTTGCCGTCGGTCTGCGTTTCGGCACTCAGCACTACTGTGCCCTGACAATGGTGCTGCCAATGACCGCTCTCTGTGTCAAGGAGACTGATGCCGTTATCAGTACCAAACATCAGCCGGCTCGGCGACAGAGGCATCACCATGTTGACATGGCCGCCCCCCAGGCTCTGCCGGTTTCCGGCCTCATGCTTATATACAGCCACAGTGCTGCCGATGGGACGGGCAATGTCAATACCACCCGAATAGGTACCCACGACAATGTTCCCCCACGAGTCAACGACAACGGCGTAGACTCCGTTGCCATGCAGCACACAGCCTGTCTGCTCGCTGTCATCAAACAGCACACTGCAAGGTCCGTGACCATCGCGTCGCGTCTGGTATACGCCGGCACCGTCGATACCTAACAGCATAGTATGGTCGTCGTACGGACAGATGCTGCGGATGGGCGAATGGGCTGGCGCATCGGAAGAGAACGGAACGAACCGGTCGTCAGCCACGCAGTTGCTGTCGTCCATAGCTATCAGGTGAAGCCCGTTTTCATATCCACCAAGCCACAGTCGTTCCGACATCTCGTCGTAATATCCACATTCTGTGTTATATGGCAACAGCCGCCGCCCGTGCATGTCGGTCACACCGTCACGCGTACAGCACAATATCCGGCCACGTACCGTCACGAAACGATTGACGTACGGCCCCCGCATCAATTGCGTCAACTTTCCGCCTTTCAGCATATAGGCTCCGTCGTGCATGGCAAGATACAACGTCTCGCCATCCACCAAAAGGTCGTTAAGCGCAACGTTGTGCCCCAACATGTCCGAGACATTTGTCACATTGTCAAAGCCATTCCTGTAAGGATTGAACCGGAAGATTTTACCCCAGTTGTCGTAAGCATAGATGGCAGCGGAGTCTACCTGAAGGCGTATCACCCTGCCTCCAAGATTGGCAAACGGCACATGGTCGTCTAAGGCGTATTTCATCACCATAAAGCCGTTGTACCTTTCCACTCCTGTCATAGACGACCACCACAGTGCTTTTGTTGGTGACTGGCATATAGAGAAAATACGATGACTACTGACTCCTTCCGTCTTTCCAAGATGCGAATAAGTAAAGTCCTTCACATCCAGCGCATAAAGACGGACAGCAGACATTAAAATGCCTACCGTCAGACATAGTATGGTATTCAGCCTATTTCTCATCATGGCAACAAAGGTACAAAATATTAGCGAATTTTCTGATTTATGACATTGCAATTAACATTTATTTATCACTTCTCTTTATATTCATCTGTCTGCGTTTGGTTTTCAATACCGTGACTGCTGTATAGTGCCGTTTTATTGTCTTTGTTTATGGATTTCCTGTACTGTTCCTGATGGAATTTAGGGTTCATCACTCCATATATCGGATGAACCAGCTTTTTCATAGGACACACCTAAAAAAATGCTGTAGAAGTTTCCTTTGCGGAAATCTCTACAGCATGTGTTGTCTGAGTGTCAGCTGATGTCATCAGCTGAAGAAGCGGGTGAATGCAGCCACGCAATAGCAGTGGTCGGCCACGCTGCCCGTTTCGCGGCAGCTGTGCATGGCCAGGATAGCGTTGCCCATGTCCACGCCACGCAGCGGGATAGACGAGGCGAGGATGTTGCCCAGTGTGCTGCCACCTGCCACATCGCTGTGGTTGACGAAACGCTGACAGGGAACGCCAGCCTCGCGGCATATTTCTGCAAACACGGCAGCCGACACGGCATCGCTGGCATATTTCTGGGCCGCATTGAACTTGATGACGGGGCCTCCACCCAACACGGGATGGTTGGTAGGGTCGAATTTCTCGGGATAGTTGGGATGCCAGGCATGGGCATTGTCGGCAGAAATCATGAAGGCCCGCTCCACAGCCTGCCAGTAGGCCTCTTCAGAGCCACCCTGCGCCATGGCAATGCGCTTGAGCATGGATGCGAGGAATGGGCTTCCGGCCCCCTGCTTGGTCTGCGATCCTGTTTCCTCGTTGTCGAATATGGCAAGCACCTTGGTGGTGTCGGTGAGCGGTGCGGCCAGCAAGGCCTCCAGTCCGGCGAAACACATCGAGAGGTCGTCCAGACGGCCAGATGAAATCAGCTCGTCGTGTACGCCGAAGGTGCAGGCCGGTGTTGAGTCGGCCAGATAGAGGTCAAAGTCGAGGATGTCTTCCTTGTTGATGTTCAGTTCGCTGCAGATGATGTTCGTCAGCATGTTGCCACGCTCCAGTTCGTCGGTCACCATGCCCAGCAGCGGCAGCACATCCTTCTGTTTGCTGAGCTTCACACCGTCGTTCACCTGTCGGTTGAAGTGAATGGCCAGGTTGCTGATTTGCAGCAGCGGCCGTTTGACGTGCATGAGCAGAGTCTTGGGCGAGAGCATGTCGTTGCCCTTCACGATCACTCTTCCGGCAAGGGTGAGCGGGCGGTCGAACCATGTGGACATGATGGGGCCACCATACACCTCGGTGTTGAGTTTCACCATACCGCCCTCGCACAGCATTTCGGCATTGGGCTTGATGCGGAACGTGGGAGAGTCGCAGTGGGCACAAATCATGCGGAAGCCGGCCTCGGCCAGTGGCAGCGTGCCGATGTGGAAGGCGTAGATTGACGAGTCGTTCTTGGTGACATACAGTTTGTCTCCTGCCTTGATGCAGCCCAGCGGCATGCGTGGGTCAACATGGCGGAAGCCCGCCTTTTCCAGTTCTCCGGCGATGTTCTTGACGGCCAGGAAATTCACCGGCGAAGCGTCAAGGAAATTCATTAAGCGTTTTATCATAGTCATGGGGTTATCTGATTACAGCGCAAAATTACACAATATTTTCCTAAAACTTCTGTTGTGGGCGACAATTCTTGCTTTTTTATGCCATGCTACTTGCTGTAGGCCTGCTCGTGCACCCCATGCACGGCCCGTCCGCTGGGGTCGTTCATGTTTTTGAACGCCTCGTCCCATGCCAGCGCCTCGGCGGTGCTGCATGCCACGCTGGGCACGCTGGGCACGCTTCGTGCGGCACTCTCTGAGGGGAAATGCTCGGCAAAGATGGAGCGGTAGAAATACTCCTCCTTGCAGCGTGGCGGATTGATGGGGAAACGCTCGGAGGCATGAGCCATCTGCTCGTCGCTCACCCGTTCGGAGGTGATTTGCTTCAGGGTGTCGATCCACGAGTAGCCCACGCCGTCGGAGAATTGCTCTTTCTGTCGCCACGCCACCTCGCTGGGCAGCATGTGGGCAAATGCCTCGCGCACGATTTTCTTTTCCACCGTCTGTCCGGGACACATCTTCAGTTGGGGATTCAGTCGCATGGCCACATCCAGGAACTCCTTGTCGAGGAAAGGCACACGGCCCTCTACGCCCCATGCCGCCAGGCTCTTGTTGGCCCGCAGGCAATCATACAGATGCAGTTTGGAGAGCTTGCGCACGGTTTCTTCATGAAAAGCCTTGGCGTTGGGTGCCTTGTGGAAATACAGATAGCCGCCAAACACCTCGTCGGCACCCTCGCCTGAGAGCACCATCTTGATGCCCATGCTCTTGATGACACGTGCCAGCAGATACATGGGTGTGGATGCGCGCACGGTAGTCACATCGTAGGTCTCGATGAAATAGATGACATCCCTGATGGCGTCAAGCCCCTCCTGTATGGTGTAGTTGATTTCGTGGTGCACCGTGCCGATATGTTCGGCCACCATGCGGGCTTTGGCCAGGTCGGGTGCACCCTTCAGTCCCACGGCAAACGAGTGGAGCCTTGGCCACCATGCTGCCTCTCTGCCTCCTGTTTCCACACGGCGTTGTGCATATTTGGCGGCAATGGCACTGATGACCGACGAGTCGAGACCGCCGCTGAGCAGCACGCCGTAGGGCACATCGCTCATCAACTGTCTGCGCACCGCCTCTTCGAGCGCATGGTGCACATCGTAGGCTGTGCCCCCGTTGTCTTTCACCTGTTCATAGTCAAACCAGTCGCGCTTGTAATACCGTCTGATTTCGCCGTCCTTGCTGTAGAGGTAATGACCTGGTGGAAAAGGTTCATAGCGTTGACACTGTCCTTCGAGTGCCTTCAGTTCGCTGGCCACATACACCTTGCCGTCGTCATCATATCCGATGTAGAGCGGAATGACACCGATGGGGTCGCGCGCCACGAGAAAGGCCTCCTGCTCCTCGTCGTAGAGTGCAAAGGCAAAAATGCCGTTGAGCTGTTCAAGAAAATTCACCCCTTGGTCACGATACAGCGCAAGGATGACTTCGCAGTCGCTTCCCGTCTGAAAACTGTAAGTGTCGCGGTAACGTTCCCTGATTTCCTGATGGTTGTAGATTTCGCCGTTCACGGCAAGCACCTGCCGGCGGTCAGGACTGAACAATGGCTGTCGTCCGGATTCAGGGTCAACGATGGATAGACGTTCGTGGGCAAGGATGGCCGTTCCTCCACAGTAAATGCCGCTCCAGTCGGGGCCGCGGTGCCTGATTTTCTGGCTCATGCGCAAGGCTTTCTGCCTCAGTTCGTCAGTTTGCCTGCTGATATTGAAGATGGATATGATTCCACACATGGTTTTGTTTTTTTGGATAAATAATTTCTCTAATAATACACATTTGTCTTGTTAAACGGCTCTATTTCTGCCGTTATGACAAAGAACTTTGCAAAATTACATCAAAAGGATAAAACATGCAAGAAAAAACGGCCAAAAATGTTGTGATGCGCACACGGCTTTTATTTTGTTACATTTTTATTCGTTTTTGCTGTAATTTGTTACCAACAGGCAGAAAAATGCTATGGTCAGCAATTAACATGTTTAAATAAATATAATTATATGGCACTGATAGCGAATAATTAAACAAAATGTTGTAATTTTGCACCAAGTTTAAGGCAAAAGGATATATACAACCGAAAGAAACAATCAAAATGATACGGCAAAAGATAAAGTTCACCAAAATGCATGGTGCAGGAAACGATTATATCTACATCAATACCTTATTATATAATATAGCCGACCCGTCGGCCATGGCCGTGGCCTGGAGTGCCTACCATACCGGCATTGGCAGCGACGGACTGGTGCTGATAGGCCGCCCGGAAGGGAATGATGCCGATTTCTCGATGCGTATATTCAATGCCGATGGCTCAGAGGCCATGATGTGTGGCAATGCGTCAAGATGCATTGCCAAATACCTTTACGAGAAACGCCTCACCGACAAGAGCGTGATTCGCCTGGAAACCCTCTCGGGAGTCAAGGTGCTCCATCTGCACCTTGACGGAGACAAGGTAGAAAGCGTGACCGTGGATATGCTTGAACCTACATTCGACAATAAAGAACAATACGACCCTGCTGCTTGCGGTGTGACCGACGACACGCTCATGGCAGCAGGGCGTGTTTTTAAGGGTACCTATGTGTCGATGGGCAATCCCCATTTCGTGACCTTCGTCGATGATATCGACACCATCGACATTGCCCGTTATGGCCGTCTGCTGGAGTGTCATGCGGCCTTTCCCGGCAGATGCAACATCGAGTTTGCTCAGGTCATGCCCGACGGTGGCATACGCACCCGGGTGTGGGAGCGTGGCAGTGGCATCACCCTGGCCTGTGGCACAGGAGCCTGCGCCACCGCTGTGGCTGCAGCCGCCACAGGGCGAAGCGGCCGGCAGACGTCCATTGTCATGGATGGTGGCACGCTGCAAATCCGTTGGGACGCCAACGACAACCATGTATATATGACAGGAGGTGCAACCTTCGTATTTGAAGGCGAGGCCGAATGGTGACACGATAACACAACTTAAAAAACGACATAAGCTATATGGCATTAATCAACGAACATTATCTCAAGCTCTCAAAGAACTACCTGTTTGCCGACATCGCCAAGAAGGTGAACGCCTTCAAGGTGTCTCATCCCAAGTCAGACGTCATCAGTCTCGGCATAGGCGATGTGACACGGCCGCTGTGTCCCGCTGTCATCGAGGCCATGCACAAGGCCGTGGACGACATGTCGGTGAAGGAACGTTTTCATGGCTACGGTCCCGAACAGGGCTATCTGTTTCTGCGTGAGGCCATCGTGAAGCACGATTTTCTGTCCAGAGGCATTCACCTCGACCCCAGCGAAATCTTTGTCAACGATGGTGCCAAGAGCGATACCGGCAACATCGGCGAGTTGGTGCGCTGGGACAACAGCATCGGTGTGACCGACCCCATCTATCCCGTTTACATCGACTCTAACGTCATGTGCGGACGGGCCGGCAGCCAGACCGACGGCAAATGGAGCAATGTGACCTATATGCCTTGTTCTGAGGAAAACGGCTTCGTGCCCCAGATACCCGACCGCCGTGTGGATATCATCTACCTGTGCTATCCCAACAACCCCACAGGCACGGTGATCAGCAAGGAAGAACTCAAAAAATGGGTGAACTACGCCCTGAAAAACGACACGCTGATATTCTATGATGCTGCCTACGAAGCCTATATCCAGGACGATGACATCCCGCACTCCATCTACGAGATAAAGGGGGCCAAGAAGGTGGCCATCGAATTTCACAGCTACTCAAAGACGGCAGGCTTCACGGGCGTGAGGTGCGGTTACACCGTGGTGCCCAAGGAACTGACTGCTGTTACGCTCGACGGCAAGCAGCGTGTGCCCCTCAACCCCATGTGGGACCGCCGCCAGTGTACCAAGTTCAATGGCACCAGCTACATCAGTCAGCGTGCAGCAGAAGCCATCTATACCCCAGAAGGCAAACAGCAGGTGCGCGAAACCATTCAATATTATATGGACAATGCCCGCATGATGCGCGACACGCTCATTCGTCTTGGTCTTAAGGTATATGGCGGAGAAAACGCACCCTATCTGTGGGTGAAGACCCCCGGCGGCACCGACAGTTGGAAATTCTTCGAGCAGATGCTCTACGGTGCACAGGTGGTATGTACGCCAGGTGTGGGCTTCGGGCCGAGCGGCGAGGGCTTTGTGCGCCTCACCTCGTTTGGAAACCACGAAGACTGCGAGCGAGCCCTCTCAAGAATATCCACATGGATGAAAGGATAGTAGGGGCGGTGCCGGTCGATAAACATACTTTAAGGTAAGTAGAAAAGGATAACACAAACGATTAACATAACAAAGAAACGATGACAAACTTAAGATTTCAGGTTGTAGAGGAGGCTTTCAAGAAAAAGCCCGTAGAAGTGATTCCCCCAGTGGAGCGTCCGTCAGAATATTACGGAAAGAATGTGTTCAACCGTGCCAAGATGTACAAATATCTGCCGGCTGACATTTATGACAAACTGGTTGACGTGATTGACAATGGCGCACGTCTCGACCGCTCGATTGCCGACGGTGTGGCTGCCGGCATCAGGCAGTGGGCCGAGGAAAACGGTGTGACACACTACACCCACTGGTTCCAGCCCCTCACCGAAGGCACCGCCGAAAAGCATGATGCCTTTATCGAGCACGATGGAAAGGGTGGCATGATCGAGGAGTTTTCCGGCAAACTGCTTGTGCAGCAGGAACCCGACGCCAGCTCGTTCCCCAGCGGCGGCATACGCAACACCTTCGAGGCAAGAGGCTATTCGGCCTGGGACCCCACATCGCCCGTGTTCATCATGGACGACACCCTCTGCATCCCCACCATCTTCATTTCATATACAGGCGAAGCCCTCGACTACAAGGCTCCCCTGCTGCGTGCCCAGCATGCTGTCAACGTGGCTGCCACCGAGGTGTGCCACTATTTTGACCAGAGCGTGAAAAAGGTGACCTGCAACCTGGGATGGGAACAGGAATACTTCCTTGTTGATGAAGGGCTCTATTGCGCACGCCCCGACCTGATGCTCACGGGCCGTACGCTGATGGGGCACGACTCCGCCAAGAACCAGCAGATGGACGACCATTACTTCGGCACCATCCCCGACCGTGTGCAGGCTTTCATGAAAGACCTGGAGATACAGGCTCTCGAGCTTTCAATCCCCTGCAAGACCCGCCACAACGAGGTGGCTCCCAACCAGTTTGAGATTGCTCCTATCTACGAGGAAGTCAACCTGGCCGTTGACCACAACATGCTGCTCATGTCGCTGATGAAGAAGGTGGCCCGCAAACACGGATTCCGCGTGCTGCTCCACGAGAAGCCCTTTGCCGGCATCAACGGTTCGGGCAAGCACAACAACTGGAGCCTCTCTACCGACAATGGCGTGCTGCTCTATGCCCCCGGCAAGACTCCCGAAGACAACCTGCGCTTCGTCACTTTCATCGTGGAAACATTGATGGGCCTCTATCGCCACAACGGTCTGATCAAGGCTTCCATCATGAGTGCCACCAACGCTCATCGCCTGGGAGCCAACGAAGCTCCTCCAGCCATCATCTCATCGTTCCTTGGCACGCAGCTCACCGAACTGCTTGACCATATCGAGAATAGCAACAACGACAACCTCTTTGCCATGGCCGGCAAGCAGGGCATGAAGCTCGACATCCCCGAAATTCCCGAACTGCTTATCGACAATACCGACCGCAACCGCACCTCTCCATTCGCCTTCACTGGCAACCGCTTCGAGTTCCGTGCCGTGGGCAGCGAGGCCAACTGTGCGTCGGCTATGATAGCCCTCAACACTGCCGTGGCTGAGGCACTCACCCTCTTCAAACAGCGCGTGGATGCGCTCATCGCCGAGGGACAGACACCCACCAGCGCAATCATCAACGTGCTGCGTGAAGACATCAAGACCTGCAAGCCTATCCGTTTCGACGGCAACGGCTATTCTGACGAGTGGGTGGAAGAAGCCAAGAAGAGAGGACTTGACTGTGAGACTAGCTGCCCTGTCATCTTCGACAACTACCTCAGCCCTGAATCCATCACCATGTTTGAGCAACTCAACGTGATGACCCGCAAGGAACTGGAAGCCCGCAACGAGGTGAAATGGGACACTTACACCAAGCGCATACAGATAGAGGCACGAGTGATGGGCGATCTCACCATGAACCACATCATCCCCGTGGCCACCCATTACCAAAGCCAGTTGGCCAAGAACGTGCACAACATGCGCAACATCTTCCCCGCCGAGAAAATCGACCGTCTGTGTGGCCGCAACATGAAGATCATCGAAGAGATTGCCGAGCGCATACAGATCATCGAGCAAGGGGTGGAAGACTTGGTTGAAGCCCGCAAGGTGGCCAACAAGATAGAAAACGAGCGTGAGAAGGCCGTGGCCTATCACGACACCGTAGCCCCCAAGATGGAGGAAATACGCTACCATATCGACAAATTGGAACTGATTGTAGCCGACGAGCTTTGGACACTGCCCAAATATCGTGAGCTGCTGTTCATCAGATAACGAATTTCTTTTATTGGTTGTTTAAGTTTGAAAGGGCTGTACCGTTGTGAAACGCTGCAGCCCTGTTTGTGTTCTCAATTTCCGTTATCCTTTCTTCATCCGCAGATGCAACTGATAAAGTGCGGGCACAAGAATGAACATCGAAAAGAGCAATGCCAGCATCATTCGTCCCTGGTCGTTGCCCAACAGCTGTTGCAACTCCATGTCGGCAGACCAGGGAAAAAGTCTGGCAGTCACAAACACCACCGTGTTGTTGACCCAATGCACCAGCACGCCCGGCAATATGCTGCCCGTGCGTACAAACATCCAGCCCAGCAGCAGGCCCATCAGCAATGCATGGGGCATCTGGGCCGGATTGGCATGGGCCAGGGCAAAACATATGGCAGAGATGCCGATGGCCAACCACGGATGCATCTGGCGCTGCAGCAGAGCGCGGAGGATGGCACCACGAAACACCAGTTCCTCAACCAGCGGGGCCAACAGGCACAGCACAAAGTAGCCATAGTCGTTGGCCAGCAGCTGGCGCATGATGGCCTCAGTGCTGTCGGGCAGTTTGGGCAGCAGTTGCTGCAGCCACAGCGAAGGAACAATTGTGCCCAAGGCTGCCACGGCACACCAGAAAAACACGCCCCACGGACGGCTTCTGAGATAGTTGCGCGACAGGACAGCCCAACGGCAGCCCAGAAACACAGCCAATACGGTGATGCTATACACCCCGCTGGCCGTAATCATCATCGGGGCATCAAGGGGGAGTGTCGTCTTGCTGGCAAACATGGCCGTCACATCGGCAAAGGACGAGCCTGCCGACATGAGCCATACCGCAAACGTGGCCCATTGCAGCGTAAAGTTCAGCGCAATGAACGCGAAAAAATATGTCAATGCTTTTTTCATGTCGTATAGAGCTTCGGTTCTACTTGTATTTGTTCAGAATGAAGAGAGCCGCTTCGCGGTCCTGGTCGAGTTGTGCCGCAAGCTTTGCGGACGAACTGAATTTCATCTCGTCGCGCAGCCGCCTGACAAATTCTACAGTCACCTGGCGACCATAGATGTCGCTGTCGAAGTCGAAGATGTTTACCTCCAGCGTGCGGTGTGCGCCATGGTAGGTGGGGCGCCGGCCGATGTTCATCATGCCGTTGTGGATGGTGCTCATGCCGCTCACATGCACACGCACGGCGTA
Source organism: Bacteroidales bacterium (assembly GCA_004557285.1). Lineage (GTDB taxonomy): Bacteria > Bacteroidota > Bacteroidia > Bacteroidales > Bacteroidaceae > Prevotella. The sequence continues at coordinate 18,694 of SFEK01000008.1, forward strand.
GGCACCGCCCATGGGCACCAGTTTGTCGTCGTCGTCAATCTGCAGGTTGGCGGTGGGAAACCCTATCGTGTGCCCCACGCCCTCGCCGTGCACAACCGTGCCCGAGATGAAATAACAACGGCCGAGACATTTCGCCGCGTCCTCTACCATGCCCTTGTTGAGCAGGCTCCTGACGACCGACGAGCTCACTTTGACCTGGTTGTAGGCATAGGTGTCGCCCTTGATCACCTCTATACCCAATTGTCTGCCATACGCCGCATATTGCTCAAATCCCTCGTTCTTGTTGTGGCCAAAACGGTTGTCGTAGCCCATCACCAGCGTGCGCACCTGAAGCCTTTCGGCCAGTATCTTCTTCATGAAGTCGAAGGCAGGCATGGCAGCCATTTCGCGGGTGAAGCGCAGCACCACACACACCTCGATGTCGGTGAGCGAGAGCAGTTTCAGCTTCTCTTCAGTGGTGGTGAGCAACTGGGGCTGTCCGTCGCCGGCCACCACCTTGCGTGGATGAGTGTCGAACGTGATGGCCATAGATTTCAGACCAGGCGAAGAATTGGAAATTACCGACACGTCGTTGAGCAGATGTTTATGCCCGCAGTGCACACCATCGAAAAACCCGATAGTGGCCACGCATGGCATGAAGCCTGCACTGTCATCGTCCAGATATATTGTTTTCATCAAATCTCACTTTACATGGTTCATAATTTGTCTGTCCAGTCATCCCCTGCGGGAGAGAGCAACACCTGAATGCCCAAGTCGCGGGCAGCGGCGCAGTTGGCCGGCGAATCATCAATAAAGAGCGTCTCGGCAGCCACAATCCCCGCATCGTGCAGCATGGTGGTGAATATTTTGTGGTCGGGCTTCACCAGGTGCATCCTGTAGGAGAGAAAGATACGTTCGAAATAATCCTCCACGCCAAATCCCTGATAAGGGAAGAAGCAATCCACGGCCTTTTGCCAGTGTATCTCGTTGGTGTTGCTCAGCAGAAACAGGCGGTATTGCTGGCGCAGACGGAGCAAGGCCTCGATGCGTCTGGCCGGAATGCCCGTGAGCAGCGAAGCCCATGCAGCACAGATGTCTTCGTCGGAAACTCTGCAACAGGGCGACTTGCGCCTCACCTCCGCACAAAATTCCGCCACACTGCTTCTGCCGGTCTCCAGGTCGTGAAACAGGTCTTCCTGCCGGCATTCATCCACATACACCGAGATGGGGGCTGCACCGATGGTATTGAACGCATCAATGCAGCGCTGCTTGTCCAGATCGACGAGCACACAGCCAAAATCGAAAACGATGTTCTTTATCCCCTGCATACCCATTTTTTCAACAGTCTGTACAGTTCACCCAGCCACAACACCATCGAGGTGGCAAGCACAATCTTCATCCAAACCGATGCCGGCAACGGGCATGTGCGGAACATGTCGCCACCAAAGGTCACAATCAGCCATTGGCCGGCCAGCACCAGCAGCAGCACGGCCAGCAGACCGCCGTCGTGGCGCATGGCGTGGAATGATGAGTGTGAAGAGGCAAAAGCCTTGGCGTTGAACAGGTTCCAGAACTGCAACATCACAAACGAGGTGAAGAATATGGTTTGTTCCATACGCCCTATGCCGCTCTCGCTGTTCTTGTACACCACCAGCATGGTAAACAATGCGGCGAAGAAGCACAGACCTATGCCGATGATGCCATGCGCCATGCCCTTGGTGATGATGAAGTCGGAAAGTCGGCGCGGCTTGTCGGCCATCACCTCGGCAGAGGGAGGCAACGATGCCAGTGCCAGGGCAGCAAAGGTGTCCATGATGAGGTTGACCCACAATATCTGGGTGACGGTGAGGGGCAGGTCGGTGCCGATCATCGCCCCGCCCAGCACGAGCAGCAATGCCGTGACGTTGACAATCAGCTGGAAATACAAGAAACGCTGGATGTTGCGATAGAGCGAGCGCCCCCACATCACGGCGTTGACGATGCTGCGGAACGAGTCGTCGATGAGCGTCATGTCGCTGGCCTCTTTGGCCACCGATGTGCCCGAGCCGAGCGACAGACCCACATGGGCATGGTGCAGGGCAGGAGCGTCGTTGGTGCCGTCGCCCGTCACTGCCACCACCTCACCACGTTTCTGAAGGAGGTTCACCAAGCGTTGCTTGTCCGAGGGGCGGGCACGGCTCATCACCTTCAGCACAGCCACACGCTTGTAGGCCTCCTCATCGCTGAGGGCGGCAAAGTCAGTACCCGTAATCTGCGCCTCAGCCGGGGTGTCGTCGGTCCATGCGCCGATTTGTCGGGCAATCTCCGTGGCAGTGGCAGAAGTGTCGCCGGTAACAATCTTTACCTGAATGCCGGCATCCACACAGGCCTTGACGGCATCGGGCACATCAGTCCTGATGGGGTCGCTGATGGCCGCCATGCCTTGGAAGGTGAGACCCGAATCCTCCGAAAGATGAGCCGCATCCACCTGCTCGCCGTCTTCAAGCTGTCGGCAGGCAAAGGCCAGGGTGCGCATGGCCTGGTTTTGGAACCCCACCAGACGGGTGCGTATTTTCTGCAGGCTGTCCTCGTCGAGGTGGCAGAACGTGGTGACCATCTCAGGGGCACCCTTCACGAACAGCCATCTGTTGCCGTCGATGCGGGCAATGGAGGCCATGTATTTGCGCTCGGTAGAGAAGGGCAGTTGGTATTCAAGTTCCTTTTCCTGTCGCAGCTGGCGGTAGTCCTGTCCATTTTTGTTCATCCACAGCAGCAGGGCGATTTCTGTGGGGTTGCCTATTCCCTTGTCGCCGCTCTCGTCCAGATTGGCGGTGGTGTTCATGGCTATGGCCTTGTCCAGCAGCGGCTGCTCGCCCCAGGCCACCATTTCGGCCACCTGCATTTTGTTCTGGGTCAAGGTGCCCGTCTTGTCGGTGCAGATCACGGTCACCGCCCCCATGGTTTCGCAGGCATGGAGCTTGCGCACCAGGTTGTTGTTCTTGAGCATACGGCGCATGTTGAGTGCAAGGCTCAGGGTCACGGCCATGGGCATACCCTCGGGCACAGACATCACGATCAGCGTGACGGCCATCATGAAATATTTCAGCACCGTTTCAGCCATTCTCAGCCAATCGCCCGAATGCCACACCCCATGGGTATCCATCAGGATATCACGGCCGAGGAACACCACAAAGGCCGCCACACTGATGGCGACACCAAACTTGCTGATGAGCTTGGCCAGCTTGTCGAGCTGGATGTTCAGCGGAGTCTTCACCGATGTCATTTCGGTGCTGCTCTTGGCCACCTGTCCAATTTCCGTGGCATCACCCACGGCAGTGACCAGATATAAGCCACGTCCGTTCATCACCATCGAGCCTCGCAGCACTTTGTTTGAAGCGTAGGTAGCCTCTGCATCGTTCAGTGCAGGGTCGGCATGCTTGCTGACGATAGGTTCACCCGTGAGCGACGATTCGTCGATCTGCAAGTCTACACTCTCATAGAGCGTGCCGTCGGCAGGAATCTCGTCGCCCGTCTCGATGATCACCACATCGCCCACGACCACATCCTTGCGAGCCACTTCCACCACATGTCCGCCGCGGCGCACTTTCACCGGTTGTTCTTCGCCCAGTGCAGTCAGCACGTTGAATTTGCGTGCAGCATCCATCTCAAACCAGAAGCCCACCGTGGTGGCCAGCACAATGGCAAGGATGATGCCGATGGTTTCCACATATTCGCCTTCGATGGCTGCGAGCCCCAGCGAGACGAGCGCAGCCAGCACCAGTATTCTGATGATGGGGTCGTTGTATTTTTCCAGATACAGTTTCCACAGCGGAGTACGTTTAGGAGGAGTCAATGTGTTCTCGCCATGTTCAATTCTGCTTTTTTCCACTTCATGTGCTTGGAGCCCGTCGGGGTTGTCAAGCTGCATGTTTACTTCGTTACTCATAACAATATAAGATGTTTATGAAATATGTATTCGCTTATTTGGTTGCAAAGATAGTGCAAACGAGTGAAATGGCAAAGTAAAACTTGTTTTTCTTTGCATTTCCGAGTGCAGCCTATCTTATTCAGAATTTTTGCAAACGAGTGCAATGAAAGTTTACTTTCAGATTGCCGAGTGCAGCTAAAATTTATGTAAAGATAGTGCAAACCGAAGACAATGCACAATCTGCAAAGATAAGAATTGCAGATTGCAACCTTTATCCTGGGACGGGTACGCATTGGGCATCACACCGTCATTGGCGGCAACATCTGGCTCACACACGATGTGCCTGCCCACTCGCGCATACTACAGAGACAAGCCACGGTAGAACTCTATTTCCAAGATGGGGCTGGCATCTAAATTCACGTCAAACAGCCCTTTTTCCCCTTTGCCACGAAAAAAAAGCATAAAGTGCACTAAAAAAGCATGTCTTTGTTTGTATTGTCTGTGATAAAGACTAACTTTGCATAAAGAATTGACTTTTCTCCATCAGCAACGGGGGAAGAGGGCATTCAAAACGACGACAACAAGTGAAATCAGTAATTATGAACTACAAAATATCCGCTCCCGACCGGCTGGAGGCAACCGTCAACCTGCCGGCATCCAAAAGCATCAGCAACAGAGTGCTGGTCATCCAGGCCCTTGCCGGCGGTCAGACCGTTCCCGACAACCTGTCTGACTGTGACGACACGCAAGTCATCGTGCGCGCCCTGCACGACATGCCCTACACCATCGACATCAAGGCAGCCGGCACCGCCATGAGATTCCTTACGGCCTATCTGTCGGTGACAGAGGGGGAACACGTGATTACAGGTACAGAAAGGATGAAGCATCGCCCCATCTCCCTGCTGGTTGATGCCCTGCGACGCCTCGGTGCAGACATCACATACGAAGGCGAAGAGGGTTTTCCACCCTTGAGGATAAGAGGAAACAAATTGAGGGGAGGCACACTTGAACTGTCGGGCAATGTGAGTTCACAATACATCTCCGCACTACTGATGATTGGTCCCTTGCTGCAAGAAGGATTGCAGCTGCGCCTCACGGGCAACATCATCTCACGCCCCTACATCGACTTGACACTCTGCGCGATGCGCAACTTTGGCGCAGACGCCGAATGGACAGATGTTGACACCATTGTGGTGAAATGCCAACCCTATGTATGGCAACCTTTCCACATCGAAAACGACTGGAGCGCCGCCTCTTATTGGTATGCGGCCATGGCCATGAGCCGAGACAACGAAGCCGAAATCCGTCTCAACGGCTTGATGGACGGTTCGCATCAGGGCGATTCCGTCATCCGTTACCTGTTCAACATGCTTGGTGTCAGAACCTTGTTCAAGGCCAAAGAACAGGGCGTGATCACCACAGTGACATTGAAACGCTGTGCGAGCGTGTTGCCACGGTTGGATTACGACTTCATCAACCAGCCCGACATGGTGCAGACATTTGTGGTGTGTTGCGCCATGATGAACATTCCATTTACGTTTAAAGGTCTTGGTTCCTTGAAAATCAAGGAAACCGACCGCGTGCAAGCATTGATTACCGAAATGCGCAAATTAGGATATGTGGTCGATGAACCCGAACCGGGAACCTTGTCATGGAATGGAGAGCGGTGCGAGGCACAGCCACATGCCGTCATCGACACTTATGAAGACCACCGCATGGCCATGGCTTTTGCCCCCGCAGCATTGCTGTTGGGCGATGTGCGTATCCGTCAGCCACAGGTGGTGACCAAGTCATATCCACATTATTGGGACGATTTGCGCCAGGCAGGATTCACCCTTACACCAGAGGAGGACTGACACATGGTGCTGATAGCTACGCTGCTGCTTCTGGGATTGGCCATACTGGTGTTTGTGGCCCGAAGAAACAACCAAGAAACAGAGGTCCAGCCCTCTGAAGAAAAGACAAATGCCGAAACCTCGTGTGCATCGTGCACCTCACACACCGACAGTTGCATGCACGATTGCCTGATGACCAAAGCCGTACAGGCACCTGAATACTTCGACGACGAGGAGCTTGATGCCTACAAAGACCGCCCCTCTGACAGCTACACCGATGAAGAAACCGCACAGTTTGCCGAGGTGCTGTACACCATGCAGCAGGAAGAGGTGAAAGACTGGCTCACCAGTCTATCGTTGAGAGGAATCAATCTTCCCGACCAGCTCAAAGACGAGGCCATCATGCTGACAGAGGGATGACGGGCAGGTGGGTTTTTATTAACCGTTACAAATGTAAAACCTACGGTGGGAATTCATAGAGCGCACCTGCAATAAAATCGCATTTTTTCAGTTATATTATTGGCTATGATGCCATTTTAACGTCGTATGGCCCCCAATTTACTTACATGGATATCCTGAATAAAAGACATATCATCCCCCTTATTGCCGTGGCAGTGTTGTTGCTTGCGGCAGGATGCTCTACAGAAAAGAATACTTCGCAAAGCCGCTGGTGGCATTCTTTCAATGCGAAGTATAATACCTATTATAATGGTTCGCTGGCTTATATTGACGGCTCTTTGGAAAAAGAGACGGGCAACAAGGACAATTTCACCGAGATGATTCCCCTCTATACGGTGGGCAACAAAACCAGCAAGGAATTGGGCAAGGCCAAATACGATGTGGCAATAGAAAAATGCCAGAAGGCCATCAAACTGCACAGCATCAAGCGGCGACCCGAATGGACGAAAAACCGGCAGAAGACTGAGCGTGATGTGGAGTGGCTCAACCGCAAGGAATACAACCCTTTCTTGTGGAAAGCATGGATGCTCATGGGACGCTCGCAGTTCATGAAAGGCGCATTCGACGAGGCCGCCTCCACCTTTGCCTACATGAGCCGCATGTATGCCACACAGCCAGCCATCTACGGCAGGGCAAGAGCGTGGCTGGCCAAATGCTACATCGAGCAAGACTGGGTGTATGATGCCGAAGACGTCATCTCCAAGATGCGCCGCGACTCGATGCACTGGCGTGCGCAGAAAGAATGGGATTATACCTATGCCGACTATTACATCCACACCCAACGCTATGAAGAGGCCATCCCCTATCTGCGCAAGGTGATTCGCCATGAGATGCGCCGCAAGCAGAAAGCCCGCCAATGGTTTTTGATGGGACAGATGGAAGCCGCCCTGGGGCACAAGGAAAAGGCATATCAGGCCTACAAGCATGTCGTCAGACTGAACCCACCTTACGAACTGGAGTTCAATGCCCGCATTGCCATGACCGAGGTGATGGCCGGAGGACAGGCCAAGAAGATGGTCAGACGACTGAAACGCATGGCGGCATCCGACAACAACAAGGACTACCTTGACCAGGTGTATTATGCCATCGGCAATATATACATGAACCAACAGGACACGCTGAAGGCCATTGCCGCCTACGAAAAGGGCAATACCCAATCCACCCGCAACGGCATCGAAAAAGGTGTGCTGCTGCTCAGGTTGGGTGACATTTATTGGACAATGGAGAGATTCAGCGATGCCGGTCGCTGTTATGGCGAGGCCATCGGCTTGCTGGACAAAGAGCGCGACGACTACAAGCAGTTGTCACAACGTTCCAAGGTGCTCGACGAACTGGTGCCTTACACCGAAGCCATACACCTGCAAGACTCGCTGCAGGCACTGGCCAAGATGCCCGAGGCCGAGCGCAATGCTGCCATCGACCGCGTGATTGAGGCATTGAAAAAGAAGGAGAAAGCCGAACGTGACGCACAGGCAGAGGCTAATGCCGAACAGCAACAGGCGGCACAAGGCGGCAACACCAACACACAAAACAAGCCGAACAACACCCAGAATAACACCACCTCCAAGCAGGGCTTGTGGTATTTCTATAATCCCATGGCCGTCAGCCAGGGCAAGGAAGCATTCCAGAAACAATGGGGCAAGCGTGAAAATGTAGATGACTGGCAGCGTGTCAACAAGACAGTGGTGGCCATGGACAACGGCGAGATGGAACTGACCGACGAACAG
>SFEK01000120.1 GCA_004557285.1 Bacteroidales bacterium
TGCTGTGCCTTTATGGACATACACAGGATGAAGTGCCTACACAGGAAAACCTACAAGCCAGAAAGGCATTTGCCGACATGAAGTTCGGCATCTTTCTGCATTGGGGCATCTACAGCATGTTTGCACAAGGAGAATGGTATATGCATAACGCCAACATCGATTGGCGTGAATATGAAAAGGCTGCATCGGCTTTCTATCCTGCACGTTTTGATGCAGAAGCTTGGGTGAAGGCTTTCAAAGATGCGGGTGCCCGATACATTACTTTTACCACCCGTCACCATGATGGCTTCTCCATGTTCCACACGGAAGAGTCTGATTTCAACATTGTCGATGCCACGCCATATGGTAGGGATGTGCTGAAAATGCTTGCTGAAGAATGTCACAAGCAGGATATCATGCTCAATCTCTACTATTCGCACCTCGACTGGCGACGTGAGGATTATCCTATGGGACGCACAGGGCGAGGCACGCATCGTGATGCTTCTAAGGCCAACTGGACCACCTACTACCGTTTCATGAACAATCAACTGACCGAACTGCTTACCCGTTATGGCAAGATTGGAGCCATCTGGTTCGACGGATTTTGGGACCACGACCAAGACTCCATTCCCTTCGACTGGCAGTTGGAGCAGCAATATCAACTGATACACAAGCTCCAGCCAGCTTGCCTGGTGGGCAACAACCACCATGTTGACGTACACCCGGGAGAGGATATCCAAATTTTCGAACGTGATGTTCCAGGACAGAACACAGCGGGCTATTCAGGCCAAGCCATCAGCAGGCTACCCCTCGAAACCTGTCAGACCATGAACGGCATGTGGGGATACAAGATTACCGACCAAAACTACAAATCGACCGATGAACTGATTCGTTTACTTGTGCGCACATCGGGCAAGGGAGCCAACCTCCTGCTGAACATCGGTCCGCAACCCAACGGAGAACTACCTGCCACAGCCCTGCAACGCCTCAAGGAGATGGGAGCATGGCTGCGTGAGAACGGCGAGAGCATCTATGGCACTACAGCCGGCGACATCGAGGAGCAACCCTGGGGAGTGACCACACGTAAAAACGACACATTATACCTGCACATTCTTCATTGCAATGAAAAAAGCCTCCACCTGCCGCTCACCTGCAAGGTGAAATCGGCCACATTGCTCCATGGGCGCAAGGTGAAGTTCAAACAATCAAAAACGGGAGTCACCCTGCTGTTTGATGAACAGCCAACGGGCGTGGACTATATTGTCAAACTGATAACAGAAGCCACAAAGACAAAAAGACAGGCACAATGAATACACCTGAAAACATTGCAGAACCATCAATCCTACGACAGAGAACAACAAGAAAGAATAATAAAATGGGCATAGAATTTCTATATCAGACAAAAAATGTGTAATTTTGCAACCAATTAGCAATAATACAACAGTCTAAGGGCTTTGTAAAACCTTCGGTGGGAATCTATAGACCCCCATCTATACAAATAAATGATATGGCAAAAGAACTGAAAGAATTGACAAAAAGAGCCGAAAATTACAGTCAGTGGTACAATGACCTGATTGTAAAGGCTGAATTAGCCGAGCAGTCGGCAGTGCGCGGATGTATGGTCATCAAGCCATACGGATACGCCATCTGGGAGAAAATGCAGCAACAATTGGACAAGATGTTCAAAGAAACCGGTGTGCAGAATGCCTATTTCCCACTGCTCATACCCAAGTCGTTTCTCTCAAGAGAGGCAGAACATGTGGAGGGATTTGCCAAAGAATGTGCCGTGGTGACACATTATCGCCTGCGCGCCAAAGAAGACAAAAGCGGCGTAGAGGTTGACCCCGCAGCCAGACTCGACGAAGAACTCATCATCCGACCTACATCAGAAACCATCATCTGGAACACATACAAAAACTGGATTCACTCTTGGCGTGACCTGCCATTGATGTGCAACCAGTGGTGCAACGTGATGCGCTGGGAAATGCGCACACGACCTTTCCTGCGCACATCGGAATTCCTGTGGCAAGAAGGACACACCGCACACGCCACAAAAGAGGAAGCAGAAGAAGAGGCCAAGAAGATGCTCCACGTTTATGCCGACTTTGCAGAACAGTGGATGGCTGTGCCTGTGGTGAGGGGAGTCAAGAGTGAAACCGAACGATTTGCCGGTGCCCTCGACACCTACACCATCGAGGCCATGATGCAAGACGGCAAGGCACTGCAAAGCGGTACAAGCCACTTCCTTGGACAGAATTTTGCCAAGGCCTTCGACGTGACTTACCTGAACAAGGAGAACAAGCCCGAATATGTATGGGCCACTTCATGGGGCGTTTCCACACGTCTCATCGGTGCACTCATCATGACCCACTCTGACGACAACGGTCTAGTGCTGCCTCCTATGCTCGCACCTATACAGGTGGTTATCGTTCCTATTACCAAGGGTGAAGAACAGCTCAAAGCCATTACCGAAAAACTCTCTCCTGTAATCAGCGAATTGCGCAAGGCAGGCATTTCAGTGAAATACGACGACGCCGACAACAAACGCCCCGGCTTCAAATTTGCCGACTACGAACTGAAAGGTGTGCCCGTGAGATTGGTGATGGGCGGACGTGACTTGGAAAACAATACACTGGAACTGATGCGACGCGATACACTGGAAAAGGAAACAGTGCCTTTCGAAGGTATCGTGGAGCGCGTAGAAAAACTACTGAAGGAAATCCAAGACAACATCTTTGCCAAGGCCAAGGCTTTCCGCGATGCACACATCTATGAATGTGACAACTATGAAGAGTTCAAGGAGCGCGTCAAGAACGGAGGCTTCTTCCTCTGTCATTGGGATGGCACTGCTGAAACTGAAGCCAAAATCAAAGAAGAGACACAGGCAACCATACGCTGCGTGCCCTTCGGTGTGGAACAGACACCAGGAGTGGATATGGTGTCGGGTAAACCTGCCAAGTGCAGGGTTATCATAGCCAGAAGTTATTAACACATGCTCCGCGAAATACTCGACTTGGTGGCTCCAAGGGCATGCCTCATCTGCGGTTGCAGGCTGGCAGTCCAGGAAAAAGCAATGTGCACCTCATGCAACATGACGCTTCCAAGAACCAATTTCGCGGAGCATGCTCTTGACAATACCATGGCGCAACTTTTCTGGGGAAGAATCAAACACATGGAAAAGGCTGCGGCATGGATTTATTATATACCTCAAACAAAGGTTGATTACCTGTTGTTTGCCCTGAAATACCATTTCCACCCCGAATACGGTGAATACTTTGGCAACTTGATGGCAAACGAGATGAAAAACACCGGATTTTTTGACGGCATTGACTGCATACTGCCCATTCCGCTGACCAAGGAAAGACGACGCAAACGTGGCTATAACCAAAGTGAAGAACTGGCACGAGGTATTGCCCGAGTTACCGGACTGCCCGTGGTGACCAATGCAGTGGAAAGAAAATCCTTTGACAAGAGCCAAACCCGCCTGAACCGCTTGCAACGCATGGAAAATGTGGAGAAATCCTTTGTATGTACCCACAACCGCGACATCGACCTCAAAGGCAAACACTTGTTGCTGGTGGATGACGTGGTGACCACAGGAGCCACCATCACCGCATGTGCACAAGAGCTCCTGCCTTATCAATATTCGGGCATAAGCATCTTGTCTATTGGATTTGCCAAAGGATAGAACATCTTTTATCCGCTTATTCAACAAGACGGCTGAACACCCTACGACGTAGGGCATGATAACGCCACAGAAGCGAAAAGCCATAGATGCCTTCCACATGCTCTACCACCCTACCCTGTTGCAACCTTTCACGTTCCTCTCGATAAGACGAACGCCATTGCCTGAAGTCGCGACGAGCCTTGACCACCGCCTTGCTGTCGGCACGATGACCTGAAAGCCAGAACTGCAGAGCCGCCACATAATCAAGAAGACACCGCACGAGCATCACTCGGCGCAACGATGACGACGGCAGGTTTTTATAAAGCATGGTAAGGTTGTTGCGGAAGTTTAGATAGGTCTTCATGGGGTTTTCCTTGGGCAATGTACCGCCACCCACATGATAAACGGCACTCTGGGGCACACAATAAATCTTTCTTCCCTGCAAAGCCATGCGCCAGCAGAGGTCTATCTCCTCACAATGGGCAAAGAAACGCTCGTCAAGTCCCCCCACCACACGATAGTCGGCAGCACGCACCAGCATACAGGCACCTGTGGCCCACATCACCTGCGCGACCGTGTCATATTGCCCCTCATCATTCTCAACATCACTGAATATCCTGCCACGACAGAAGGGATAACCGTAACGATCGAGATAGCCACCACAGGCTCCTGCATATTCAAAGGCAGCATGATTACGCTCCGAAAGCAATTTGGGCTGGCAGGCGGCAACATCGGGATGACTGTCCATAAACTGCACCAAAGGTTGCAGCCAATGGGCCGTTACCTCCACATCCGAATTGAGCAACACATAATATTCTGCCTCTATCTGGGCCAAGGCACGGTTGTATCCACCAGCAAATCCCCAATTACGGTCTAACCTCAGCACCCTTACCTCAGGGAAACGCTCCTCTAACAACAACAACGAATTGTCAGTCGAAGCATTGTCGGCCACATACACAACCGCCTCATCCTGCGAATGGCGCAACACGTTGGGCAGAAAACGCTCAAGCATTGCCGCCCCGTTCCAGTTGAGTATGACTATCGCTACTTTCTCCATCATACATCTATCGTTTATTTGAATAACAACATCTGTTCGTCAACACCATCCTCAAAGGTCTTGTCCCATATCCAACTTCACCTTCAGCGCTGTCTTCTGGGCGTTGAAATCACCCAACTTAACAGAAACAAGACAATTGTCAAGGGCATCGTTACATGGCGATGGCGGCAGCTCTACCCTGATATAGTTTTTGGTAAATCCGTGCATCGACTTGCCCTCAGCAGCTTTCTCAAATAGCACCTCGGCCTCCTTACCTATATATTGTTGGTAAAACGCCCATGTCTTGCGATCAGAAAGTTCAAGCAGGCGCTTGCTTCGCTGTTTCTTGTCGTTGTCGCTCACTACATGAGGTATCTTCAGTGCCATGGTGCCAGGACGTTCTGAATAAGGGAACACATGCAGCTGGGTGACATCAAGACCATCAAGAAAGCGATAGGTTTCTTCAAACAGTTCCTCACGCTCACCACGTGTGCCCACCATCACATCTACCCCGATGAAGGCTTGGGGCATCATCTGTTTGATAAGATTGATTTTGTGGGCAAAAAGGGCAGTGTCATACCTGCGGTGCATCAGTTTGAGCACCTCGTCAGAACCGCTCTGTAAAGGGATATGGAAATGGGGCATGAATGCCCTGCTCTGCGCACAATAGGCAATCAGCTCGTCATCAAGCAAATCAGGCTCTATACTGCTGATGCGGTAACGGCTGATACCTTCCACCTGATCGAGTGCTTTCACCAAATCAACAAAACGTTCGCCCGTAGTCTTGCCGAAATCTCCGATATTCACACCAGTGAGCACGATTTCCTTGCCACCTTCAGCAGCAGCCTGCCTGGCCTGCTCCACCAAGGAGGCAATGCTGGGATTGCGACTGAAACCACGGGCAAAGGGAATGGTGCAATAGGTGCAGAAATAATCACAGCCATCCTGAACCTTGAGGAAATATCGCGTGCGATTGCCTTTGGAACAACTGGGAGCAAAAGTCTTGATGTCTTTGGTCTTCTCGGTATAATAGCGGTGCAGAGCACTGTTGCCCTTGCAACCCGTCCAGGCCTCCGAGAGAAACTGTATGAGATTGGCCTTCTCGTTGGCACCAAGCACAAGATCCACTCCCTCAATCTCGCTCACGGTCTGTGGCTTCAACTGGGCATAACAACCAGTCACGACCACGAAGGCGTGAGGATGCTGTCTCACCATACGGTGTATGGCCTGCCTGCATTTGTGGTCGGCCACCTCTGTCACCGAACAGGTGTTGATTATACAAAGGTCTGCTTGTTCTCCATCTGCAGCAGTGGTCACACCCATGTCGTGCAACAGACGCCCAAAGGTGGATGTCTCAGAAAAATTCAACTTGCATCCGAGTGTAAAGTAGGCTGCTTTCTTTCCCTGAAAGGCTGATGTATCTATCATGATCGTCTTCTTAATGATTTGGCAGTGCAAAGTTAGTGCAAGAGGAGCTAAATGCAAAATAAAATCGTTGATATTTGCATTTGAACTACTAAAAAGTGTATGAAAACCCATAAAAATGGGCATTGGATGATAGGTATAAAATATTTAACAGTTGTTAGCAGTTTGTATCTATTTGATAATCAGCTACTTTTAAAAAAGTTACAAAAAGGGGTAAAAAATAATTGTAAAAAAGAGAACAACCTATCAAAAAAATGATTACCTTTGCATCGTTTTAATAAACAAATGATTGTTTTACAGATTTAAAAAGCAAAGAAAATGAAAAAATTAGTTTTAATGTTCGTAGCTGTTGCAGCTATCTCTTTCGCATCA
>SFEK01000121.1 GCA_004557285.1 Bacteroidales bacterium
ACTGTTTGCGTTAACAGCACGCTTTTTTGATGTATGTCAAATCAAAAGTAAATAAATAAGGTGTAAAGTAGGATATCTCGTTTTTTTTGATTACTTTTGCAGGCAAATAGCCGATTGAAGGCTATGGAACAACAAGAAATTCATCAAATTCAAACCATATAGAACAGAAAAAAATGGAAAGCAATCTCAACAAATTCATCAGCGTGGCGTACAAACTGTACACCGTAGACAATGACAACAGCGAAATGGTGGAGGAAGCCACAGCAGAGGCCCCCTTCCAGTTTATCAGTGGATATGGCACCACACTCGATGCTTTTGAGCACGAAATAGCATCACTCGCCACAGGCGACAGTTTCGACTTCACACTGACCAAGGAGCAGGCTTACGGCGACTATGAAGACGCCCATGTGCTTGAGTTGGACAAGGAAATATTCTCTATCAACGGACATTTCGACCACAACAATATCTTCGTGGATGCCATCGTGCCCCTGCAGAATGAAGACGGCAACAGATTTTACGGTCGTGTGCTTGCCATCACCAACGACAAGGTGAAAGTGGATCTCAACCACCCCTTGGCCGGCAAGACACTCAACTTCAAGGGAAAGGTTGTGGAGTCGCGCGAGGCTACCAACGAAGAGATTCAAGGACTCATCAACCGCCTGAGCGGCGAAGGATGTTGCTGCGGATGCGGACATGACCATGGCGACAACTGCGGATGCGGCGACGACTGCGGATGTGGTGACGACTGCGGATGCGGACATTGCCATTGATGAATACCAACAGATGAGCAACACATTTGGAAAAATATTCACCCTGACCACCTTTGGCGAAAGCCACGGCGAAGCCATAGGTGGTGTCATCGACGGCATGCCTGCCGGCGTGGATATCGACATGGATTTCATCCAGCATGAGCTGAACCGCAGGAAACCCGGACAAAGCCGAATTACCACCGACCGCAAAGAAGACGACAAAGTGGAACTGCTCAGCGGAGTGATGGACGGACAATCGACAGGCTGCCCCATTGGCTTTATGGTCAGGAACAACAACCAGCGCTCCGCCGACTATGACAACATGCGTGAAGTGTTCCGCCCGTCGCATGCCGACTATACCTATTATAATAAATATGGAATACGTGACCACCGTGGAGGGGGTCGCTCGTCGGCACGCATCACCATCAGCAGGTGCGTGGGTGGAGCCTTGGCCAAACTGGTGCTGCGCAACATGGGAATATCCATCAACGCCTATACCTCACAGGTGGGCGACATCGCGCTTGAAAATGATTACCGGAAATATGACCTGACCATAACGGAAACGAATATCGTGAGATGCCCCGACCCCAAGAAGGCAGAGCAGATGACAAAGCTCATCAGCGAGGTAAAAGCCTCGGGCGACACCATAGGAGGCACCATCACCTGCGTGGTGAAGGGATGCCCCACTGGACTGGGCGAACCCGAATTTGACAAGCTGCATGCCGCACTGGGAGCTGCCATGCTGGGCATCAATGCGGTGAAGGGCATTGAGTTTGGCGGGGGCTTTGCCATGGCAGAGCGCAGAGGAAGCGAGGTGAACGACATCTTCTGTATGCACGGGCAGCGTGTAAGCACCCGAACCAACTACAGCGGTGGCATACAAGGAGGCATAAGTAATGGAGAAGACATCTATTTCCGCATCGCATTCAAACCTGTGGCTACCCTACTCCGCCCGCAACCCACTGTAAACATCCATGGAGAAGAAACCATCCTGCAGGCCAAAGGCCGACACGACCCTTGTGTGCTGCCGCGTGCCGTGCCCGTGGTAGAGGCCATGGCTGCAATGACCATTCTCGACTTCGTCTTGATGTCAAGAAAATGTCACGATGTATCTTCGCATGGTTTGTAATCAAATGGCCGGAAAACCCAGGCAAAACGACAATTCTTTGATTACACTTTTACAAAAACGTTGTTTTTTTGGAAACATCTGAAAAAAATCCACTCGAATTATTGTATTTTAACACCCAGGGGGGGGGTAGAAATGATTTTTTATTTGTAAATTTGCATCGTTGTTTAAAGAATTTGCGAAAATTTGATAAGCAACACATTAAGTCTAGTTTAGTTTTTGTGTTGGTTGATGGCGGCTGTTTGGCCGCCATCTTTTTGTGATACCCCTTCAACATCAGATGAGCAGCAAAGTCTTTACAAGCCAATTAAAAACAAAAAAAATGTTTTTTTATTTTGAAATGTTGTCAACATACAGTATCTTTGCCAAGATTTTGGCAATATCTCAAATAGGGCTGGGATAATCATCAAGCCCAATCATGTAGTTAAGCATAAGAATCAATGATTTCGATAGAAGGACTGAAAGTTGAATTTGGAGTAAAACCACTATTCAGTGATGTGAATTTCGTCATCAACGCTCGTGACAGAATAGCCCTTGTCGGCAAGAACGGAGCGGGGAAATCCACCATGCTGAAAATACTGTGCGGCATACAGAAGCCCACAGCCGGAAATGTGGCTATTCCTAATGAAACGACCATAGGTTATCTGCCTCAGGTGATGGTGCTGCAAGACGACACCACCGTGCGCGAGGAAGCCCGCAAGGCTTTCGCAGGCAACACCGTGCTGAAGGAGAAACTGGACAAGATGAACAACCAGCTGTCTGAACGTACCGACTATGACAGCGAGGAATACATGCAACTGGTACAGAAGTTCACCCAAGAACATGAACGCTACATGATGATGGGTGCCGAAAACTATGAGGCCGACATCGAACGCACACTGGCAGGTCTGGGCTTTACCCGAAGCGATCTTGACCGCCCTACCCATGAATTCAGCGGCGGTTGGCGCATGAGAATTGAACTGGCCAAAATCCTGCTGCAAAAACCTGATGTGCTGTTGCTCGACGAGCCTACCAACCACCTCGACATAGAAAGCATCCAATGGCTGGAAACGTTTTTGGCACAAAGTGCAAAAGCCGTTGTACTGGTGAGCCACGACCGTGCGTTCATCAACAATGTGACCAACCGCACCCTTGAAATAAGCTGCGGAAAGGTGGTGGATTACAGGGTGAAATACGATGAATATGTGAAACTGCGTGCCGAACGCCGTGAACAACAGATACGCGCTTACGAAAACCAGCAAAAGGAAATTGCCGACATCAAGGATTTCATTGAGCGTTTCAGATATAAGCCAACCAAGGCCGTGCAGGTGCAAAGCCGCATCAAACAACTGGAAAAGATTGTGCCCATCGAAATTGACGAAGTGGACAATTCGGCCCTCAGACTGAAATTTCCTCCATGCCTGAGAAGCGGCGACTATCCCGTCATCTGCGACGAGGTGCGCAAGGACTACGGGCAGCATACGGTGTTCAGTAACGTGTGCCTCACCATCAAGCGTGGAGAGAAAGTGGCGTTTGTGGGCAAGAACGGTGAGGGTAAATCAACCCTTGTCAAATGTATCATGAACGAAATTCCCTTTACGGGTTCATTGAAAATTGGACACAACGTGCAAATAGGCTATTTTGCCCAAAACCAGGCACAGCTTCTCGATGAAGAACTGACCGTGTTCGACACCATCGACCATGTGGCCAAAGGAGACATCAGACTGCGCATCAACGACATTCTGGGTGCATTCATGTTCGGAGGCGAAGAATCTGAGAAGAAGGTGAAGGTGCTCAGCGGTGGCGAACGAAGCCGCCTGGCCATGATACGCCTGCTGCTTGAGCCTGTCAACCTGCTGATACTCGACGAGCCTACCAACCACCTTGACATGCCATCAAAAGATGTGCTGAAAGAGGCCATCAATGCCTTTGACGGCACGGCTATCATCGTGAGCCATGACCGTGAGTTTCTGGACGGGCTGGTCACCAAGGTCTATGAGTTTGGTGGCGGAAAGGTGAAAGAACATATCGGCGGCATTTATGATTTCCTGCGGTCAAGGCAAATCGACACGCTTGACGCCCTGGGCATGAACAGCACCAAGGCGGCAGAACCTTTGGCAACGGCTGATGCTACCGTCAGCGGTGCAGAACCATCGGCTGGAAAACTGTCGTATGAGGAACGCAAGGAACAGCAGAAACGCTTGAAAAAAGCCGAAAAGGCAGTGAGTGATGCCGAAAACAACATTGCCAAACTGGAAGACAAGCTGAAGGTTCTCGATGAAAAACTCTGCCTGCCCGAAAATGCCAGCAACATGACCATCATCAACGAATATGCTGACATCAAGGCCAAACTTGACCAAGAAGTGGAGCGATGGGAACAATTGGCTGAAGAACTGGAAAATATCAATTTATTCACAAATAATCAATAACGTATTATGAAAATGAAAAACATCATTCCTGCAATGCTCATGGCATCGACTGCACTGACAGCCCATGCGCAGACATTGTCTTCAGGTATCGATTTGGGCAACCTCGACAACAGTGTGCGCCCGGCTGACAACTTTTATCAGTATGCTTGTGGCGGATGGATGAAAAACAATCCTCTGCCCGCTGCCTATTCACGTTTCGGTAGTTTTGACCAGTTGGGCCAGGACAACGTGGAACGTGTGAACACTATCCTCAACGAACTGCTCGGTAAAACCTACACCAAGGGCACAACAGAACAGAAGCTGAGCGATTTCTACAAATTGGCCATGGACTCAGTGCGCCGCAACCAGGAGGGCGTGTCTCCCGTGATGCCGCTCATCAAGGAGATCAATGCTGCCAAGACGATGAAAGAACTGAAAGCCATCCAGCTGAAAAACGCTTCGTTTGGCTACGGCATGCCCATGTGGTATGGCTTCTATGCCGATGAGAAGAATGCAAAGATGAACATTCTGAACGTTGGACAGGGCGGTATCACTCTCGGGCAGAAAGAATATTATCTGGACACCGACGACGCCACTACAGCCATCCGTGAGGCCTACAAGAAACATGTGGTGCGCATGTTCCAACTCTTCGACTTCAATGAAAAGGAAGCACAGAAGAAGATGATGCAACTGATGCATATTGAGACAGAACTGGCCAAGGTGTCTAAGTCGAACACCGAGATGCGTGACGTTATGGCCAACTACCACAAAATGTCACGTGCCGACTTTGACAAGAGGTATCCTACCTTGAATCTCACCCAAATGCTTGTGGCTGATGGCGTAAAAACCAGTCTCTTTGATGAAATGGTTGTGGGCCAGCCTGAGTTCCTGGATGGTGCAGAGAAACTTTTTGCCGGTCTGAGCCCTGACGAACTGCGCACTTATATGCAATGGGATGTTATCATGGGCGCAGCCTCTTATCTGAGCGACGACGTGATTGCCGCCAACTTTGACTTCTTTGGAAAGACCATGTCGGGACGCAAGGAAAACCACCCAAGATGGAAGCGTGCTACAAGTCAGGTTGAAGCACAGATGGGCGAGGCATTGGGCAAGATGTTTGTAGCCCGTTATTTCCCTGAGTCTTCAAAGATTCGTATGGAAAAATTGGTGAAAAACCTTCAGGTTTCTCTTGCTGAACGCATTAGGGAACAAAAATGGATGAGCCCCGAAACCAAAAAGGCTGCCCTTGACAAACTCAACAGTTTCTATGTAAAGATTGGTTATCCCAACCAATGGAAAGACATGTCGGGACTGAACATCGACCCCAAACTTTCTTACTATGAGAATGTGAAGAACTGCCAGCTCTTCTGGCACAAATGGAACTATGAGCACCGTGCAGGCAAACCTGTTGACAAGGATGAATGGCTGATGACTCCACAGACAGTAAACGCCTATTATAATCCTACAACCAACGAAATCTGCTTCCCCGCCGGTATCCTGCAGAAACCATTCTTCGACCCCGAAGCCGATGATGCGTTCAACTATGGTGCCATCGGTGTGGTGATCGGTCATGAGATGACCCACGGTTTTGATGACCAGGGACGCAACTACGACAAGGAAGGCAACATGACCAACTGGTGGACAGATGAAGATGCTGCCGGTTTCCAAAAACGTGCTGATGTGCTGATCAATTTCTTCAACAACATCAAGGTATTGCCTGACCTGAACGCCAACGGTGCGCTGACCATTGGTGAGAACCTGGCTGACCACGGTGGTTTGGAAGTTTCTTTCAACGCCTACAAGAACGCCACCAAGAACAATCCTCTGCCAACCATCGACGGACTGACCGCTGACCAGCGTTTCTTTATCGCATACGCCGGCGTATGGGCTGCCAACATCACCGAAGCTGAAATCCGCAACCGCACCAAGAGTGACCCCCACTCTCTCGGCAAATGGAGAGTTGATGCCACCCTGCCACATGTAAGTGCCTGGTATGATGCTTTCAATGTTCAGCCTACAGACAAACTGTATTTGCCTAAAGAGCAACGTATCGAACTCTGGTAATTAAAAGCCCACTATATTTAAAAAAAGGACGATGGTTATTCCATCGCCCTTTTTTTTGATGCACAATCTACAGACGGTGAAACCGCCGGTCAAACGCATCTATTTTCCACACAAATAGTTGTCCACTTGTTGAGCAGCCTTG
>SFEK01000122.1 GCA_004557285.1 Bacteroidales bacterium
ACATATTCAAATTGATACACATACAATATGTACGCCGCCTCACCTATCTTGATTTGCCCACGGCCAGGAAGCATGGCATAAGATTTATGGTCAGAATGACGTTCTGATCAAGGTGTGTTCTATTCATTCCCATCGTAGGTTATACATTTGTGGGTCTTATCTCGTTTGCACGATAAATAGAACCCACCTAAAAAAAATGGAGGCAAGTGCCTCCATTTTTTATCATGCGGTGCAGCCAAACAGCATATACCTTAATAGTTCAAAGCCTCTACCTGGAAGAAACTCTGTGGGTGATTGCAAACGGCGCAAAGTTTGGGCGCATTCTTGCCAATAACGATATGGCCACAGTTGCGGCACTGCCAGATGGTGTCGCCATCGCGAGAGAATACCACACCATCCTCTATGTTCTTCAGCAGTTTCAGATAGCGCTCCTCGTGGTGCTTCTCGATGGCAGCCACACCGCGCATCTTGGCGGCGATTTCCTTGAAGCCCTCTTCTTCGGCTTCCTTGGCCATACGGTCGTACATGTCGGTCCACTCAAAATTCTCGCCTTCGGCAGCATGCTTCAGGTTGGTCATGGTGTCCTGGATGTCTCCCCCTTCCAGATACTTGAACCACAGTTTGGCATGTTCACGCTCGTTTTCAGCGGTTTCCATAAACAAGGCGGCAATCTGCTCATAACCCTCTTTTTTTGCCTTTGAGGCAAAGTAGGTGTATTTGTTACGTGCCTGCGACTCACCGGCAAATGCTTCCCACAGATTCTTCTCTGTCTTTGTTCCTTTCAGTTCTTTCATGTTCCTTTAATTTTTATAGTGAATAATATAATGTTTGTCTCATTTTTTTTCTGTTGCAAAATTAGGGCTTTTTCCTATAACCTCCAAATTTTTTTTCCTATCATTGGATAGATTTTTTCAATTTTCCTTTTCCATTTCCCCTAATTGTCGTATTTTTGTCCATATAAATATATGCTATGACATTACAGCAGTTGGAATATATCATTGCCGTTTATAGGCTACGTCATTTTGCCAAGGCTGCAGAACATTGTGGAGTGACACAACCCACACTCAGCGCCATGGTGCAGAAGTTGGAAACCGAATTGGGAGTCAAGCTTTTCGAACGTTCCTCGCAGCAGGTGGTGCCCACTCAGGTGGGTCGCCTTGTGGTGGAGCAGGCCTGGAAGGTGGTGCAGCGTGCTGCACGCATCAAGCAGATAGTGGCAGAGCAACAACATGCTGTTGCCGGTGAGTTTCGTCTGGGGATATTGCCCACCATTGCGCCATATTTGCTGCCACGCTTCTTCCCAGATTTCTGCAGGAAATATCCAGAAGTGGAAATCAAGGCTGTGGAATTGAAGACTGATGACATCAGGCGTGAACTGGCCAAGGGAGAAATAGATGCCGCGATTATGGTCAATCTGAACGATATGGACAATCTGGAGTTTTACCCCTTGTATCAAGAACGTTTCTATGTCTATGTGTCACGTCATGACCCCCTGTTCAATCACAAGAACATCAAGACGGCCGACTTGGGCAACAAAACGTTGTGGCTCTTGGATGAAGGGCATTGTTTTCGTGACCAGTTGGTGAAATTCTGCAATCTTAAAGGGGCACGCAAAAGCAAGACCACTTATTCATTGGGTAGCATAGAGACATTCATGCGCATGGTGGAAGGAGGAATGGGCATCACGTTCATCCCCGAACTGGCCCTGTGGCAGTTGTCTGACCGGCAGATGGAACTGGTACGCCCCTTTGCCCTGCCTGAACCCTCGCGCGAAATCGTGCTCGTCACAGGCAAGAACTATTTGCGGAAAACGCTCGTCAATTTGCTGGTCAAGGAAATCTGCAGTTGTCTGCCCGAATGGAAAAAGAATTATACCCAAAGGTGATTTTGTCGTGTATCCGTTGTTGGTTTGAAGAAAAAAACGTATCTTTGCATGGCAATATCATGAATGATTGAACCATATTACTAAGACTATTACTATGGGACAAAGAAGAACATCATTAAAGGAAATGGCCGAAGTGCTGGGTGTGAGCATTGCCACGGTGTCGCGGGCTTTGCGCGACAGTCATGAGGTGGGCAAGGAAATGCGACAGAAAGTGCAGGATCTGGCCAAAAAGCTGAATTATCGTCCCAATCCGTTTGCCCAAAGCTTAAGGCAGAACAAACCCAAGGTCATCGCTGTGGTATTGCCCAATTTGGTGACCCATTATTATTCAGCGGTGCTTGATGGCATTGAAGACTATGCCCAGAAGGAGGGCTATGCCGTCGTTGCAGCCAACAGCCATGAAGACCATCTGCGCGAGATGCGTGCCATCGACAACTTTATTGGCATGTATGTGGAGGGCATCATTGCCTGTCTGGCACAAGACACCACCGACTATAGTCATTTTGAGGAAATTCACGACATGGGCATCCCATTGGTGTTTTTTGCCCGCACCTGTCTGCCTCACCTGTTTTCTTCTGTAGTGTCCAATGGCGACGAGGCGGCCCGCAACGCCACGCTCCATCTTCTGGACAACGGCAGTCGTAGAATAGCCTTCCTTGGTGGTCCCAATCATCTCGACATGGTCAAGCGCCGCAAGCATGGTTATCTCGAAGCCCTGCGTGAAAGGGGGATATCCATCGACCGGTCGATTGTGGTCAATGGCACGATAGATTATCGTCAAGCCCGACAAGCTGCCATTGATCTTTTGCAGCGTGAAGACCGTCCTGATGCCATCCTTGCCTTTAACGACATCCTTACCTTCGCCGCATTCGATGCCATCAAGTCGTTGCATTTGCACATTCCCGAAGATGTGGCCCTTGTAGGATTTTCTGAAGGAGAGTCTTCGGCTTTCGTCACTCCACGCCTTACGGTGGTGCAAGACCGTGCCTACGAAACTGGTGTCAAGGTGTGTGAACTGCTGTTGAAGAGCATCGGCGGCGACAAGCGTATATATAAAGAGGTGCTGCCCATGACGATGGAGATACGCGAGAGTTCAATAAAAACGGATGTCGACAATCACACGGCAGCCCACCTCGGCATTGATGTTGGCCAATAATTGGCTTTTGCTCATGCTCAGGTTGGAGCGCAGGGCAGGGTTGAGAATCTTAACAAACAGCGTCTGGTTCTTGATAAACTTCTCGCCGGTATAGCGTGTGGCAATGGGGCCGGCCACTTTTTCCCATGCCTCGATGGCACGTCGTTGCATCAGCGGTGTCTCCAGTCCGCCTTCTCTCAGGCATTTGGCCAGGATGTCTGCCACAGTCTGTACCTCACGTTTAAACATGGTTGTCCTCCATCATTTCGATATTCCCGTCTTCCACGGAGAATATCTTGTAGTCCATATTCGTGTTCCTTAATATCTTGTCAAGATGCTCACGGTTGGTGTCTGTCAGGAATATCTGCCCGAAGGCATCACCACCCACCATGTGCACAATCTGTTCCACACGTTGTGCGTCGAGCTTGTCAAAGATATCATCGAGCAGCAGGATGGGAGTGGTTTTGGAACAGGTGCGCTTGAGAAATCCAAACTGTGCCAGCTTCAGTGCAATCACAAAGGTCTTGTTCTGTCCTTGGCTGCCCTCTCTTCTCATGGAATAGCCGCCGATGAGCATCTCCAGATCGTCACGGTGAATGCCGTGCAGACTGTATCCCACGGCAAGGTCTTTGTGACGGTCGCGGCGTATCACGTCAACGAGTGCACCCCTCTGGCAGTGAGAGATATAGTTGAGCGATACTGTCTCCTTTTGCATGGCAATGTTGTTGTAATACTGTTGGAACAGCGGTGTGAGTTCGTTGATGAAATCCATTCTGCGCCGGTAGATGTCTTCGCCGTGACAAGCCATCTGCTCTTCCAGTATCGTCAGCAGGTCGTTGTCGTAGGGGCCTTCTTGCTTGAGCAGTGCGTTGCGTTGTTGCAGTGCCTTGTTGTATTTATTCAGGGAGTCGATGTAGCTGTTGTCATATTGCGAGATGACCATGTCCATCAGTTTGCGCCGTTCCTCGCTGCTTCCGTCGATGAGCATTGTGTCTGCAGGCGAAACATATATCAACGGTATCAATCCGATATGCGCTGAAAGTTTTTTATACTCCTTCTTGTTGCGCTTGAAATGTTTTTTCGTGCCACGTTTCATGCCGCAGAAGATATCGTCTTGCAGTCCTTCTTCATTGGTATATGAGGCATCGAGCATGAAAAAATCCTCGCCATGCCTGATGACATGACTGTCGGCCATGGCATGGGCACTCTTGCAGAATGACAAGTAATACACCGCATCGAGCAGATTGGTTTTTCCCTCGCCGTTATGCCCGATAAAACAGTTGATTTTGGGAGACAGTGTCAATGCTGCCTCTTTGATATTCTTATAGTTGATGATAGATATTTTACTTAGAAACATCGCTTTGCCGCTCTACATTTTGTGCAAAGTTACTTGATTTGTCAGTAAAAAACAAAAAAAATAGGCTATAAATTTCACTATGTGAGAGAAAATAAGTAATTTTGCCACGCTTTATAAACTGCTAATAATAAAAATCATAAATATAGAATGGCAAAAATCAATGAACAGCAGGGCTACATGAATGAAACCCTCAACGCTAAAGAAGCTCTTTTCTTGAAACACAGAAAGAACATTTCAATCGCTATTGTTGTTATTATCTTGTTAGTGGCAGGTGTCATCTGCTATAACACTTATGTATCAGGTCCGCGTGAGCAGGAAGCAAGCACAGCCTTGGCCAAGGGGCAAGACTATTTTGCCAACCAGCAGTATGACAAGGCCCTCAAGGGCGACGGTGCCGGCTATGCAGGTTTTCTGAGCATCGCTTCTGACTATAGCAACACTGATGCTGGTAATCTGGCCAACCTCTATGCTGGTCTGTGCTACGCCAACATGGACAAATGGAACGAGGCTGTGCAGTATCTTGACGGCTTTTCCACTTCAGATGACCAGATGATTAGTCCTGCAGCTATGGCAGCGCTGGGCAATGCCTACGCCCATCTCAAGCAGCTCGACAAGGCAGTGGAATGTCTGAAGAAGGCTGCCAACATGGCCGACAGCGAGGCAATGGACAAGACCAACAACAGCATTTCTCCCGTATTCCTGATCCAGGCTGGAGAAATTCTTGAAAGCCAGAACAAAAAGGATGAGGCGCTCAAGATTTATCAGGACATCAAGACCAAATATGTCAATGCGCCTATTGCACAGGAGATTGACAAGTATATCGAACGAGCTTCTGCAAAATAATGGCTACAGCACTGCACAACCTCTCTCATTACGACTATGGCAAGGTGCCTGATGCCAGCAACATGTGCTTTGGCATTGTGGTGGCAGAGTGGAATCCCGAAATCACCGGAGCGTTGCTCGACGGTGCGGTGAAGACACTCGAAAAACATGGGGCTTTGCCTGAGAATATCCATGTAAAGACCGTGCCGGGCAGTTTCGAACTGATTTACGGTGCCCATCAGATGACTCTTAATGGCGGCTATGATGCCATCATCATCCTGGGTAGCGTGATTCGTGGCGAAACTCCACACTTCGACTATATCTGTCAAGGTGTAACCTATGGCATTGCAAGGCTTAATGCCAAGAGCGAAATCCCGGTAATCTATGGCCTGCTCACCACCAACGACTTGCAGCAGGCCAAAGACCGCAGTGGTGGCAAGCATGGCAACAAGGGCGACGAGTGTGCCATCGATGCTATCAAAATGGCCAAATTCTAAGAGGTGACTATGAAATTCATTTCGTGGAATGTGAATGGTCTCCGTGCTTGTGAGGGAAAGGGATTCAGCGACATTTTCAGAACGCTGAATGCCGATTTCTTCTGTCTCCAGGAAACCAAGATGCAGCATGGGCAGCTCGACTTGCAATTTGAGGGCTACCAATCTTTTTGGAACTATGCTGAGAAGAAAGGTTATTCTGGCACGGCCATTTTCACCAAACATCAACCGTTGCAGGTGACCTATGGACTCGGTGTCGATGAGCACGACCACGAAGGTCGTGTCATCACCCTTGAGATGCCCGACTTTTATTTGGTCACGGTGTATGTGCCCAACGCACAGGACGGATTGAAGCGATTGGCCTACCGCATGAAGTGGGACGAGGATTTCCGTACTTATCTCAAGGCGTTGGATACCAAGAAACCTGTCATTGTCTGTGGCGACTTGAATGTGGCTCATCAGGAGATCGACTTGAAGAATCCCAAAACCAACCGTCGTAATGCAGGTTTCACTGATGAGGAGCGAGAGCAGTTCACCAAGCTGCTGGGCAGCGGATTTACAGACTCGTTCCGTCATTTCTATCCCACGCTTGAGGGGGCCTATTCCTGGTGGTCATACCGTTTCAAGGCCCGCGAGAAGAATGCCGGCTGGCGCATCGACTATTTTGTAGTCTCCAATCGCCTGATGCCCAGGATTAGTTCTGCGGCCATACACAACGAAGTGTTCGGTTCAGACCATTGCCCCGTTGAACTTGTCATGGAATG
>SFEK01000123.1 GCA_004557285.1 Bacteroidales bacterium
ACGATACGCGGCCAGAAGGAATTTAAGAAGCCGAGGAAATAAAGCATTTACGTATAATAAAAAGCGGCTCCGGCGAGCCGCTTTTAGTAATGAGCAGGTTTGGTCTATTCACAGAAATAACTCCCCTTACATGAAGCTGACCTGACTGAGCGCAAATACAATAAAACAAATGGCATTTGGCCAAAAAAGAGTTGACAACGCGGGGAAAAGGCTATATAATAGCCAAGGTCAAAGCAGAAGCCCCGCTTCTCACCCGCCGGCAAGTGCGCCAGGCGCGGTAAGTAAACAATGAGTATTGCGATTTATCGTGAGTATATCATAGGTGGGTGCTTTGCATCCACTATTTTTTTACGGAGGTGTACCAACATAGCCAGTCAAGAGCTCTTGATAAACGAGGAAATTCGGGACGCAGAAGTCCGCCTCATCGACGAAAACGGCAACCAGCAGGGCATCGTAACCATAGATGTCGCGCTGAGGATGGCCGAGGCTGCCGACCTTGATCTTGTCAAGATCGCACCCACAGCGGTTCCGCCGGTGTGCAAAATTATGGACTACGGCAAATACCGCTTCGAACAGACCAAAAGGGAAAAGGAAAACCGCAAGAACCAGAAGGTCATCGAGCTGAAGGAGATTCGCCTTTCGGCGACGATCGATCAGCACGATATGGAAGTGAAGGCGAAGGCCTGCCAGAAGTTCCTCGGCAACGGAGACAAGGTAAAGGTCACTATTCGCTTCAAGGGCCGCCAGATAAAGCATGGCGACATTGGAATGGACGTGATGGACGCTTTCTATGAAATGGTGAAGAACGCGGCATCTGTTGACAAGCCCGCCAAACAGGAAGGGCGCAACATGATAATGATACTGGTGCCAAAGGCAAACTAAACAATTTATCCAAGGAGGAAATACCCCATGCCAAAGATCAAAACCCACAGGGGTGCAGCTAAAAGGTTCAACCTTACCAAGGGCGGCAAGGTCAAGCGGGCTAAGGCTTACAAGAGCCATATCCTGACCAAGAAGAGCACCAAGAGACTTCGCGGACTGCGCCAGACTGGTTACATCGCCGAGTGCGAGGCCAAGAAGGTGCGCGAACTCATCCCGTATAAGTAAGGAGGAACAAACAATATGGCAAGGATCAAAAGGGCTGTAAACGCCGTTAAGAAACGCCGCAAGGTGTTCAAGCTTTCCAAGGGCTACTTCGGAGCCAAGTCCAAGCAGTATCGCGCCGCTTCTCAGCAGGTTATGCGCTCCATGGCGTATGCCTACGTTGGACGCAAGAACAAGAAGCGCGAATACCGCAAGCTGTGGATCGCCCGTATCAACGCGGCTGCGCGTATGTGCGGCACCAATTACAGCCGTCTTATCAACGGCCTTAAGCTGGCCGGTGTGGACGTGAACCGCAAGGTTCTGGCTGAACTCGCCGTAAGCGATATGGCTGCCTTCAAGCAGCTGGTAGACGTTGCCAACAACGCCAAAGCCTAAGCTTAAAACAGCAAAATATAAGCACTCTTGATTGTTCAAGGGTGCTTTTTCGTTTGGGCAAAATAAAACGAGGGCGGAAAGCCGCCCTCAATATAGGTTAACGGATAATCAGCATTCGGGTTCGATAAGGCCGTAGTTGCCGTCCTTACGCTTATAGATAACGTTTATCTGATTCGTGTCGCCATTGGTGAACATATAGAACGAATGGCCCAGCATTTCAAGCTGAAGCATGGCTTCGTCCACGGTCATGGGCTTAATGTCGAACCGCTTGACCTTTACCACCTTGGCCGCTTCTTCATCAAGATCGTCCTGCGTGAACGCATCCGCATATACCGGCTCCGGCGCACGGAACGCGCCCGCCCTAAGGCTCTTTTCAAGTTTAACGGTGCGGCCTGTAATGACATCCTTGGCAGCTGTAGTATTGCCAATAACCTCGGCATAGCGGCCGAGTTGCATCTCTACCTGCTTATGGTTGCCGTTAAGAATTGTCATAACGGTTTTGCCTTGATATTGGCGGGCGATGACGTAAATGCCCTTAAAGGGAATGAACTGCGTCTGCTTTCCCTTGATGATGACATCGTTGCCCTGACGCCAGTGGAGCAGTCGGCTGAGCCAGTCGAACATTGCATTCTCTGCCTTTGAGCGTCCCTCGCGGGTAAAGCAGTTTTTAGTGTCGCCAGGGAAACCGCCGGGGAAGTCTTTGCGCACGTTACCATCAGTTACTTCCTTTGTGCCGTTCATAAGAATCTCGGTACCGTAGTAGAGTTGCGGTGTGCGATTGACGGTGAGCAACAGTGCGAGGGCTTGCTTAAGAGCTACGGTGTCCTTGCCGTTGCCGAGGAATCGGTCGGTATCGTGGTTTTCAATGAATGCCATCACATTTGACGGGTTGGCATAGAGGTAGTCGTACACAAAACTATTGTATATGCGATTGAAACCCTTCCACCAGTCATCGGTCTCCTCGTTCTTTGCCTGATTTATCTTGTCGTAGAAGCTGAAGTCCATGACGGTAGGCAGATAGCTGTTGCGGTCGGTGAGACGGGAGTCTTTCTGCCATGCGGCTGTGTATGCAGGCTCAGTAACCCATGTCTCTCCTACTGTGTTGAAGTTTGGATATTCCTCGGAGAGGACCTTCATCCAGAGTGCCATAGCGTCTCGGTCGGCATAGGGATAGGTATCCATACGAATGCCGTCGATGCCCACGGTCTCTATCCACCATATACTATTCTGGATGAGATATTTTATTACATGAGGATTCTTCTGGTTAAGATCCGGCATTGAAGGCACAAACCAGCCGTCAACAGTTTCATGCATGTCAATCTTAGAAGCGTATGGATCCATCACAGGAGTGAGTTTGTAGCTGGTCTGCAGATACTTGTCGTTCACCTTGGCGGCTCCGTCCATGGTGTTCATCTCCACGGTTTTGGCCTGATTCTCGGGAGACAGCCATTCTGGGGTGTTGAGCCAGTCTTTGGAAGGCATGTCGAGAGTCCAGGGATGTTCGAATCCACTATGGTTGAAAATCATGTCCATCACAATCTTCAAGCCCTTAGCATGAGCCTCGTCGCACAGAAGGCGATACTCCTCATTACTTCCGAAACGCGGGTCAACACGGTAGTAGTTGGTGGTGGCATAACCATGATAAGTGCTCTGTGTTCCATGGTCAGGCGAGTCATTCTCAAGCACAGGCGTAAACCACAGGGCGGTAACACCGAGCTCCTTGAAGTAGTCGAGGTGCTGTCGTATGCCTTCGAGGTCGCCTCCGTGACGCAGGGAAGGCTGGGTGCGGTCGTTGGTATAAGCACGCATTCCCTTTATCTGGTCGTTATCTGCACGGCCTGAGGCAAAGCGGTCGGGCATGAGCATATATAGTACGTCGGCATTGGAGAATCCCTTGCGGTCCTCACCTTTCATCTCTCGTGCCTTGAGTGTGTAGTCCACCTTTTTCTTCTGCTTGCCTTGCTGGAAGAGCAGGGTCATAGTGCCTGGTTGGGCATCCTTCACGTTCATATAGACGAGTAGGTAGTTGGGGGAGTCGAGGCGCACGAGCGAGTCTATCTTAACCCCAGGATAATCGGTTGTTACATCTGCAGTTTTGATGTCTTTGCCATATACCATGAGCTGGAGGCTTGCGTCCTTCAGTCCCACATACCAGTCTGTTGGTTCTATGCGGTCAATCTTCACTGCTGCGTTCATTGTTAATGTTGAGCCTAATAACAAGGCGGTAAATATCTTTTTCATTGTTTTTTCTTTTTTCTATATTCTCTCGTTCTCTATCTGAAAAGTATGAGTGCCTCCTGTGGTGCCACCTTCACCTCATTGCCCTTATACTCCGTGATACCGGCGAGGTTGATTTGTCCTCCCTCGCATACAGAAGTCCAAGTTCCTTCGGGGATGCTGATTCTTTGGGCGGTCTTGTTGGAGTTGAGTATTACCACAATGTCGCGCCATGAGTCGCCGTTGGCATTGTCCTTCAAGCGGAAAGCCACCACACAGTCGGGGGCGTTAAGGAATTCCAGTTTGCGATATACCATATTGGCCTCTGTCATTCGGAAGGCGGGATGGTTGCGGCGAAGTTCGGTAAGACCACGGTAGTAGTCGAATACCTGCGGATACTTTTTGAGGTTCTCCCAAGGTATTTGGTTGATGTCGTCGGGCGACTTATAGCTGTTGTGCACTCCCTTCTTGTCGCGGAGCATCTCCTCGCCGGCAAGTATGAATGGCACACCCTGAGAAGTGAATACTGCTGTCTGTGCGAGAAGGTCGAGACGTATGAGCTCGTCCTGGGTGATACCAGGGATGCTCGCTTTCAGACGGTCAACGAGACACATATCGTCGTGGCAGCTCACGTAGGCTATCATCTGTGCCGGTGAGTTGGTCCATGGAGCCTTGCTGTAGTTCACCTTCTTTATATCTACCTGCGGGTGAGCTATACATCCAGTGATGCCAAACTTTATGCTCTCCTCATTGCCGGGGATGGCGCCAAGGAAGGCTGACTTATGGTCGTCGCTAAACGGACCGCGGAGAGCATCGCGCATGTCGTCGCAGAATGCTCCAATGCCGTTGAGCTGACGGGTGTTGGCCTTCATGGCAAGTTTGTCAGCAGGATAAGCACAAGCACCTGCACTCCATCCCTCGCCATACATATATATCGACGGGTCTATCTCGTCAAGAGCCTTGCGTATCATGTTCATGGTCTCGATGTCGTGGATGCCCATGAGGTCGAAGCGGAAACCATCAATATGGTATTCCTTTGCCCAGTAGAGCACCGACTCAATCATAAATTGGCGCATGAGGGGCTTTTCGCTGGCAGTCTCGTTGCCACAACCTGATCCGTCGGATACCTTTCCGTCGGCGGTGGTGCGGTAGTAATAGCCGGGATAGGTGAGGTTGAAGTTGCTGTTGTCAACATCGAAGGTGTGATTATACACCACGTCGAGGATAACGCGTATGCCTGCCTTGTGAAGTGCCTGAACCATCTGCTTGAATTCCTTAATGCGTGCTATTGGGCATTCGGCATTGGTGGAGTAAGAGCCTTCGGGCACGTTATAGTTCAGAGGGTCGTAACCCCAGTTGTATTGAGGCACGTCAGGCTTAGACTCATCCACCGAGGCATAGTCGTATGACGGCAGAATATGGATGGCATTAACGCCTAGGTTCTTCAAGTGATATACCGCCTTTGGCTCTGTCAGTGCCAAGAACTTGCCCTTGTAGGTGAGTCCTGAGTTAGGCGACACAGAGAAGTCGCGGTGATGCATCTCGTAGATGACGAGGTCGGTAGGTTGCTTGGTCAGTGGACGCTTGTCGCAGCACCAGCCTTCGGGGTTGGTGTCGGCCATATCGATGATGGCGGCTCGTCTGCCATTTACTCCCACTGCCTTGGCAAAGACACCTGGAGTCTCGTTCATCTTCTGCTTCTTGGTTTCTACTTGGAATGTGTAGAACATTCCCCTGAGGTCTCCTTTGATGTCGGCAGTCCAGAGGTCGTTGCCTGTCCGTTTCATCTTCACGGTCTTGACCACTTCGCCTCCTACACCTTCTTTATATATATTAACCTTCACGCTCTTCGCCTTCGATGGGGCATTGAGCTTGAACGAAGAGACATCCTTGGTATAGGTCAGTTCGTTGAATGTTTGCTGGGCATGCATGTTGATTGAGCAGCCAGCCAATAATGCTGCTATCAGGTATTTCCTCATAAAACAAGTTTTAATTATTACAGTGCCTTAAGACTTATTGCGAATCCGCCACCAGGAGCCTCATTGATTTTCAGAGTCTGACCTTGCTTAACGGTTTTCTTGGTGATAGTATAAGCCTTGGGGTTCTTTTCGTAGTCGGCATCCTTTGCATCGGCATAGATGATGGCCTCGTATTTGCGACCCTTGTCAAGGAAATCGAGCTTCACCACGGCAGTGCGTGCAGTCTCATTGCACTTGCCTCCAACAAACCAGTTGTCACTCTTCTTGTCCTTGCGGGCCACGGTGATGTAGCGGGCGGGCTCGGCCTCGAGATAGCGGGAGTCGCTCCAGTCGCATGGCACGTCGCGGATGAACTGGAAGGCATCATCATACTTCTTGTAGTTCTCGGGCAGGTCGGCAGCCATCTGAAGTGGAGAATACATTGTCAGATACAGGGCAAGCTGACCGACAAGAGTGGTGTGGACGTAGTTGGGATTGTCGCTCCAGGTATTGAGTTGGGTTTCAAGAATACCAGGTGTGTAGTCCATCGGTCCACCCTGCAGACGGGTAAAAGGCAGGATGACGGTGTGGTCGGGACGGCTACCGCCGAAAGCCTCATACTCTGTACCGCGGGCCGACTCGTTGCCCACGAGGTTGGGGTAGGTACGGCAAAGACCCGTAGGACGCACGGCCTCATGTCCGTTCACCATGATGTGGTGCTTGGCAGCCTCTTTG
>SFEK01000124.1 GCA_004557285.1 Bacteroidales bacterium
TTCCCTCTGTAGGGCAGCGTGGCTATCGTGTTGCCAGCCACACTTTTCAGCAAGATATAATCTGCATCAAGTTCATGGCCTTTGGCGGGCAGTTGCATGGTGTAACCATCGTTCGACAACAGCGTGATGTTGCTTGGTGATTCTTTGACAACATCTTCCTGCTGAACTGCAACACTTTCATAGCCATAACGATTGGTGGCCGTTACCGCATAGTAGCGTTTGTGGTGATGCCTGATGTTGACGGCTGTGCCTTGATAACGTGCCAGCAACAGATTGGAGGCATCTTCCGTATCCACGGGATATGTGTCGCTGGCATATAGGTTGTATGCCATTCCACCATGTTTAGCCTGATCGTTCACAGCTTCCCATGTCACCATGTCAATACCCTCAACCGTCTGTTGTCTGATGTGTTTAGGCTTGGAGGGTGTGTATGTGTCGTAGCCCTTCATGGGAGGCACGAGCGCAGGGTATGTGTTGAATTGGTCGGCGGTGAACGAATACAATCCTTTAAGGTCGTCGCAGAAAAACTTGTTGCGGAAGAAGGCATACCCCATTCCTTGTCCGCGCAAGACATTCATCTGCCGTTCGATGATTTCGGCACTCCAGTTGGCTTCGCGGGGCGACATGAAATACACGCCCAAGCCAGGCACCACATGGCGGCCATAGCTGTTTTCGTTCCAATCCATGGCAAAGGGATAAAACTGGTCGCCGCGGAAATACATCATCGGATAAATCTGGTCCATCAACCCCTCCTTGAGCCATAGCCTCACATCCTGGCAACCCTTGTTGTAGGCATTCCATCCACGACTGGAATAGCGGTACAGGTCATCGTATTTGCCGATGGGAGCACAGCTCATCTTCACCCAAGGTTTGAGTGATTTCACCTGGCGGCAGATTTCGCTCACGATGTTGGTGATATTGGCGCGTGCCTGGGTCTTGCTGATGTTCAGTTTCCAGTCTTCCGGGTATCTGATATAGTCGAGGTGAATGCCGTCGATGTCGTAGTTACAGGTAATCTCCCTGCAAATGCCGGCGATATATTTGGCGGTTTCGGCGTGGGCGGGATTGAGAAAACCGTCGGCACCGGTCTTGACCACCATCTTGGGATGTTTCTTCCTGATGCTCTTGCACCCCAAAGCACTCCATTTGCCCAAGGGGATGGTCACCACCCAGGCATGGAGCTCCATTCCCCTTTTGTGACATTCCTCTATGGCAAACTGCAAGGGATCGTAGCCCGGCGACTTTCCCGGCACACCTGAGCAACATCCGTCCCAAGGTTCATAGACAGATGGATAAATCACGGTTCCTCTGATGCGTGTCTGCAGCAGCACGGTGTTGATGTTGGCACGATGCAGACGGTTGAGCAAATCAACGAGTTCAGCCTTCTGCTTCTCTATCGAGCGTGCCGACTGGGCATAGCTGTGCGGCCAGTCAAGTCCGCCGATGGTGGTCAACCACACCGCCCTCACTTCATGCTTGGGCGGATGAGGCAAACTGTGCGGCGTGTCATGTTCTCCGGCATGGCAAAAGCCAGAAAACATGAGGGTGAGCAACAGGGTGAAACAGGAAATAAATGTTGTGTATTTTGATGTCATATTCGGTTCTGTCATTTTCGTTATTTCCTGCCCATCGGGCAGAAAGAGGAGTGCATCCACATAAATTGCTGCAAAGTTATATTATTTTTTTTGTTTTTCAAATTAAATGCTTACTTTTGCATGAAATAAGTAAATATCAACAAATAATCTGTGAATATGAAAAAAATAGCCATGATGCTTGTTGCGCTGTCAACAGCTTTTGTCTGCCATGCCCAGTTTGAGCAGGGCAAGAAGTTTATTGGTGCCTCGGTTACAGGGCTTAACCTGAGCTACAGCGGTTCAGAAAAATCCAACCTTGGTTTTGACACCCGTGTGGGCTACGCCGTTGAAGACAACTGGATGCTTATGGCACAGGGTAGTGTAAACCTTTATGGCAACGACGACATCTCCGACTGCCTGATGATTGGAGCGGGATGTCGTTACTATATTGTGCAGAACGGTCTGTACCTTGGTGCCAATGTCAAACTGTTGCACACCAACCACAATTATAACGACCTCATGCCCGGCTTTGAGATTGGTTATGCCTATTTCATCGGAAAATCGGTCACCATTGAGCCTGCCTTGTATTATGACCAGTCGTTCAAGAAACATTCCGACTATTCAAAAATCGGTTTCCGCATTGGATTAGGATTGTATTTGTAAGACAAGTATTTAATAAATATCACTAATATTAATATGTACACAGTTGACGAATTAGAAGACAGATTGATTGATTTGGCATTTGCCGAAGATATAGGTGATGGCGACCACACCACCTTGTGTTGTATTCCTGAGGAGGCCATGGGCCGCTCGCATCTGCTCATCAAGGAAGACGGTATCCTTGCCGGAGTAGAGGTGGCCAAGAAGGTGTTTGCCCGTTTTGACCCCACACTTCAGGTGGAGGTGCTGATCAATGATGGTGCCAAGGTGAAGAAAGGCGACATCGCCATGGTGGTTTCGGGCAAGACTCGCTCTTTGCTGCAAACCGAACGCCTGATGCTCAACATCATGCAACGCATGAGCGGCATCGCTACCATGACCAACAAATATGTGGAGCGTCTGGCCGGTACACACACTCATGTGCTTGACACCAGGAAAACCACACCGGGAATGCGTATGCTTGAAAAACAGGCGGTGAAGATTGGTGGAGGTGTCAACCACCGCATCGGCCTCTTCGACATGATTCTTCTTAAAGACAATCATGTGGATTTCTCGGGTGGCATCAGCAACGCCATCAACCGTTGTCACGAATACCTCAACGCCAAAGGTCTTAACCTGAAGATTGAAATCGAAGTGCGCAATTTCGACGAACTGCAACAGGTGATGGATTGCGGCGGTGTTGACCGCATCATGCTCGACAACTTCTCAGTGGAAAACACCAAAAAGGCTGTGGAAATGATAGCCGGAAAATATGAAACCGAATCGAGCGGCGGCATTACCTTCGACACCATCAGAGATTATGCTGAATGTGGTGTGGACTACATCTCTGTAGGTGCGCTTACCCACTCGGTCAAGGGTCTTGACATGAGTTTTAAAGCTTGTTAACCTTATATTTTTACAATGAAAAGAAATGCAATTTTAGCTGTTCTGATGCTTGCCGGCACATATGCCATGGCTTGCACCAACTTTATCGTCGGCAAAAAAGCCAGTGCCGATGGTTCGGTATTCTGCTCCTACACAGCCGACGACTATGGTATGTTCATTGGTCTCTGTCATTATCCGGCCGGCAAACACATGCCAGGTGAGATGCGGAAGATTTTTGATTGGGAGAGCAATGTCTATCATGGTGAAATCCCTGAAGCTCCCGTTACGTATAATGTCATCGGCAACATCAACGAATACCAGGTATCTATCGGAGAAACGACTTTCGGCGGACGAGAGGAAATGGTTGATACAACGGGACTTATCGACTATGGTTCACTCATCGCTTTGGGATTGCAGCGTGCCAAGACTGCGCGTGAGGCCATCAAGGTGATGACCACCCTGGCAGAAACCTATGGCTATTGTTCAGGGGGCGAATCTTTCACCATTTGCGACCCCAACGAGGCTTGGATCATGGAGATGATGGGCAAAGGCCCTGGAAGCAAAGGTGTGGTTTGGGTGGCTATACGCATTCCCGATGATGCGATCTGTGCACATGCCAACCAAAGCCGTATCCGCAAGTTTGACCAGCGTGACAAGAAAAATGTGATGTTCTCGAAAGACTGCATCGGTTATGCGCGCCGCATGGGATGGTTCAGCGGCAAGGATGCTGATTTCAGTTTCTGCGAAGCTTATGCTGCTCCCGATTTTGGTGGCCGCCGTTTCTGCGAGGCACGTGTGTGGACATTCTTCAACCATTTTGCCGACATGTCGGCTTACATTCCTTATGTAGAGGGCAGGGCCAAGGATGCTGAGCCCATGCCGCTGTGGATTGTCCCCAACCGCAAGGTGAGTCTTCAGGACATGCGCGACTGTATGCGCGACCACTATGAAGGAACTCCTTTTGCCCTCGACGGCGACCTTGGCCAGGGTATTTGGGAAATGCCTTACCGCCCCACACCTCTTACCTTCGAGGTTGACGGCAAGAAATATTTCAATGAGCGTCCTGTTTCTACACAGCAGTCGGCGTTCTCTTACATTTCTCAGTTGCGTTCATGGCTTCCCCGTCAGGTGGGTGGCATCATCTGGTTTGGCAATGACGACGGCAACATGGTGCCCTTCACTCCTGTATATTGCTGCACCACAGTACAGCCCGAATGTTATGCCACACCGGGAGCAGATGCTGTGACCTTCAGCGACAAGAATGCCTTCTGGGTGTGCAACTGGGTGAGCAACATGGTGTATCCACGCTATTCACA
Organism: Bacteroidales bacterium; assembly: GCA_004557285.1. GTDB lineage: Bacteria > Bacteroidota > Bacteroidia > Bacteroidales > Bacteroidaceae > Prevotella. The sequence goes on from SFEK01000124.1 coordinate 4,415, forward strand.
GATGTTTGGCGACCTGAAGGCTGTGCGCGACTCTTTGGACAATAGTTATGACACCTTGCAACCTGCTGTTGAAGAGAAAGCCATCGCACTTTGTGCTTCCAATGAACAGGAGGCGGTGAAATATCTGGAAACATACAGCTGCAACAAGGCACAGGAAATGCTTGCCCGATGGAAGTCGTTGGCCACGTTCCTTATCGTGAAGTATAACGACATGGCCGTCAAGCCTGAGACCAACGGACGTTTTGAGCGTACCAAGACAGGCAACGGCGCACATGTAAAGCGTCCGGGATTCCCCGCAACAACAGCCAAGCGACTGGTTGAATCTACCGGTAGCCGCTTTGCCGTTCCCAACGAATAATCTGTATCATTAGCAGACATTAAAGGTGAAAATGATAAAACACCTAAAGCCATCAGACTTGTGCAGGGATATTTCCTTTTGAAAGTGTTCCCGTTGCAGAGCCTGATGGCTTTTTTATGGGTCAAGTTTATATAAGCTGCGCTTCCTCTTTTTCCTACTGAATAATCACTTCTAAACTGTCGGCTTGAAGGCGGGCACTCAGCCATTGCCTGATTTTGATGCGTTCTTGCTCGTTGAAGGCCGAACGACGTCGGGTGCGCACCACAGCAAGCACATAGTTGCGAGATGAAGTGGAATCGGCCACCGCCTCGTTGGCCACAGAAAGACTTAAGGTAGATACGGAAGGGTAGAGGGCTTTCATTTCTTTGGCCACAGCAGGCGACAGCGACTTGAAGCGAGTGTATTGCTGAAGTTCTGCCTGCAGACGGCTTTTCTTCTCGCTTTCCTCACGCAGCAGCGTGGTATAGTTGTCGGCGTTCGACCGCATGGAGAGCAATTTGTTGTTGAGCAGCATCACCGAGTCAGACTGTGAGCCTTGTATCACCTGAAGACGGTAGTGGCCAATGCTGTAGTTTTCCATCTGTTTTTCGGCATTCTTGATGGATGAGTCGGAAATTTCCTTGCCGACAGCCACCACACGAATCAACAGACTGTCACGGTTGTAGTCGTATGAAATGATGCGTGTTCCCTTGTTCTCCAACTGTTCGTGCACAAAACTGCCCACGTTGCTCTTGAATATACTGTTGCGCACGATGACGAATGTCATGATGCCGGCAGGTATCATGGTGGCCACCACGATGAAAATGATGGAACGTTTGACCGTGGCATAACGTTCGGCATCCACAAAGGTCTTCTCCTTGAACTTCATCAGTCGCACACCGAGATAAGTGGCCAAACTGATGAACACGGTATTGATGAAAAACAGGTAGAACGCCCCGATGAAATAGAAAAAGTTTCCCGTGGCAAGTCCAAATCCAGCCGTACATAAAGGGGGCATGAGTGCCGTGGCAATGGCCACACCTGGCAGCACGTTGCCCTTGCCTTTGGTGGAGAGCGCAACAATGCCTGCTGCACCGCCACACAGGGCGATAAGCACATCATAAAGGGTGGGTGATGTGCGGGCAAGCAATTCAGACTGTGCCTCGTCGATGGGAGTGAGCAAGAAATACACGGTGGCTGTGATGACGCTGATGAGGGTGGCTACAAGATAGTTTTTCGCCGAGCGTTTGAGCAACTCATAGTCGTTGATGCCCACACTTAGACCCATGCCGATGATAGGACCCATGAGTGGAGAGATGAGCATGGCACCGATGATGACAGCTGTAGAATTGACATTCAGACCGAGCGAGGCGGTGAATATGGCAAACACCAATATCCACAGGTTGGCCCCACGAAACGACACCCCCTCGCTGATGGAGCGGATGGTTTCCTGCTCGTTTTCCTTGTCGGGCATGATGTTGAAATATTTGCCAAGCACTCCTTTGATGATCTGCCATAATAGCCCTAACGCAGATGAGGTGTGCAGACTGTTGTTGTTGAGTTTTTTCATTGTATCTAATTGATGATGGTTTCTGGCCTCAAAATTAATAA
>SFEK01000125.1 GCA_004557285.1 Bacteroidales bacterium
ACTCTCAATTCATATTTAAAAGAAAAATTCGGCTGCAAAGTTTACAAGATTTCACTTTCAACTGGCTGCACCTGCCCAAACCGCGATGGAACAAAAGGAACTGGAGGTTGCACATTCTGTTCACAAGGAGGTTCTGGAGATTTTGCGGCAAAACCAGCCCCAATAAAAATTCAAATTGAAGAAGCGAAAAAAAGAGTTGACTCAAAGTTTCCAAAAAGCATTCCGCCTGAAAAAAGAAAATACATCGCGTATTTTCAATCATACACCAATACTTACACAGACAAAAATATTACAATAGAAAAACTCAGAGAAATTTTCTTTGGCGCAATCAGCCGGCCGGAAATTGTCGCGATTTCAATTGGAACTCGCCCGGATTGCATTCCAGATGAAATTCTTGAACTCCTATGCAAACTGAACAAAATAAAACCAAAAATATAATAAAAAGTTTTCTTCGTTCACCAATAATATTTACCTTTGCAGTCTTGTTTAATCAGGATTGCTGTCTTTGCACCCTGCACCTGCGGAGGTGGGCACGGCAATGCCATAAGAAAATGGGTGAAAATGAAATATGCGATTATAGCTGCCGGTGAGGGCTCTCGACTTGCACGGGAAGGGATTGAAGCCCCCAAGCCATTGGTGGTGGTGAAAGGTGAAAAACTGATAGACCGACTGTTGCGGATTTTTACCGAGAACGCCGCCGAAGAGATTGTCGTCATCTGCAACAATCTTACTCCATTGGTGGCACAACATTTAGACCATATACAGCGCAATGGGCTTCATGGCCAACGTATACCGCTGAGGTATGTGGTGAAGACCACGCCAAGCTCCATGCACAGTTTTTTTGAAATCAGCCACATGCTCAACGACTCCCCCTTCTGCCTGACAACCGTCGACACGATTTTCCGTGAAGATGATTTCAATGCCTATATCAAACATTTCGTGCAGGCGGTGGAACAGGGAACGGCTGACGGCGTGATGGGGGTGACTGACTATATCGATGACGAAAAACCGCTGTATGTGGCTGTGGATGACGACATGCGCATCACCGCTTTTCTTGATGCCGATGACCATTGCCGTTTCATCTCTGGAGGCATCTATGGACTTACTCCTCAAAGCATCACCACGCTGCAGGGATGTATGCAACGTGGGGAAAGCCGTATGCGCAACTTCCAGCGTGCGCTCATCAAAGACGGACAGCGGCTGGAGGCCATGGCCTTCAGCAAAGTGCTTGACATCGACCATGCCTCTGACATTGCCAAGGCTGAGGCTTTTCTCTCACACGAAATGCAATGACGGCATGAAAGAGGTTTGGGGCATATACAGGGCAACGGAATTTTCGCCCAATTCGGTGGAAAAAGACAAGGCCATCATGGATGCTGTGGCGCAGCGTCTGCAGCAACGTGGATGCCATGTGGTGCTGCTGACCGAAGGGGATTTGACCGCAAGGCTCACTACCGCTGCCGCGTGGCCCCAGCTGGTGGTGAGCATGGGGCGAAGGCAACACACCCTGCAACTGCTGGAGCAACTGCATGCCCAAGGCGTGGCTGTGGTGAATGTTCCACAGGCTGTCGCTGCCTGTTCGCGTAGTGGGCTCGACCGCTTGATGCGCCGGCATCATTTGCCTGCTGCCCCGATGCAGGGCGACCACGGCTATTGGGTGAAACGTGGTGATGAGGCGGCACAATGCAAGGCCGATGTGGTGTATGCGGCCAATGATGAAGCACTGGAGCGGTGCAAGGCCGATTTTGCCCGTCGTGGGGTAGCGGATGTGGTGGTCACTGCGCATGTGGTGGGCGATTTGGTGAAATTTTATGGTGTGCGTGGCACAGGATTTTTCAAAATATTCTATCCCGGCGACGATGGCGAAAGCAAGTTTGGTGATGAGCAAATCAACGGACAGGCGCACCATTATCCGTTTGCGGTGGAGGATATGGCCCGTGATGCTGAGACGTTGGCTGCTCTTACAGGGCTGGACATCTATGGTGGTGACAGCATTGTGAGGGCCGACGGCAGTCATTGCATCATCGACTTCAACGACTGGCCCAGTTTTTCGCGCTGCCGTGAGGATGCTGCCGATGCCATTGCCCGCTGTGTGCTGGCAGGACTACAGCCAAGTGACAAATCATAAAGAAATAAAGAATACTACTGTGAATTATAAAGAATTTCAAGAGATGCTTCATGCATCGTTCAAATCGAAAGATACTGAAGAGTGGTTGGATGTGCATTTCACACGCCCCATAGGACTGCTGTTTGCCCTGATGTGGAAACGTCTGGGCGTGCATCCCAATGCCATTACCATCCTTTCCATATTCCTTGGCGTGGGGGCTGCGTTCATGTTTTATTACACCGACCCCATCCACAATCTGGCGGGCGTGGCCCTGCTCATGGCGGCCAACTTCTGCGATTCCACCGATGGACAACTGGCAAGGCTCACAGGGCAGAAGACATTGATAGGCCGTATGCTCGACGGCTTTTCGGGGGATGTGTGGTTTTTTGCCATTTATGTGGCGATAGCCCTCCGCCTGATGTCGCAGACCATCCCGGGCTTATACAGCATATGGGGTATGTGGATATGGGCGCTTGCCATTATTGCCGGTGTGTTGTGCCACTCACCGCAAAGTTCGCTGGCCGACTATTATCGGCAGATACATCTCTTTTTCTTGAAAGGCAAGGAGGGTAGCGAACTGGACAGCGCAGCGCAGCAACGCCAGATCTATGAGTCGCTGCCCAAAGGCAAGGCATGGCTGCAGCGTGCGTTCTATTATAACTATGCCAACTACTGCAAGAGCCAGGAACAGCGCACACCGGCTTTCCAGCGCATGGCGGCGGCAATCAAGACTCGCTATGGTGGGCTTGCTGCCCTGCCCGCACCGTTGAAGCAGCGTTTTCTTGACGGCAGCCGTCCGTTGATGAAATACACCAATATCTTGACATTCAACACCCGGGCCATCTGCATTTATGCCACCTGTCTGCTCGACTGCCCGTATGTCTATCTGCTCATTGAAATCACGGTGATGAACATCCTGTATCTCTATATGCGCAAGAACCACGAGGTGTTGTGCCAGACGATATTGCAAACCATTGAAAAAGAACAAAACGGACAAGTATGACAACATTTGACAGCGCAAGAGCATATATCTTTGATTATGGCGGTACGCTCGATACCGCAGGTTGCCACTGGGGAAAAGTGCTTTGGCACGCCTACCAAAAAGTGGGCATTGCCGTTACCGAACAGCAGTTTCGTGAGGCTTATGTCCATGCAGAGCGCACCCTGGGAGCGAATCCCATTATCCAGCCCACGTTCACGTTCAGAAAAACACTGGAAGTGAAGCTGCGCATCGAATTGGAGTTTCTGATGACTTCGGGCTATTGGGATGTCGGCGAACAAGAGTATAAGAGCTGCCATGGCCGTCTGCTGGACGAGGTGTATGGCGGTGTATGTCGTGAGGTGGCCCATAGCCGTGAAGTGCTGGAGCAGTTGCACAGCCGTTATCCCATGGTATTAGTGAGCAATTTCTATGGCAACATCAATGAGGTTTTGCGCGAATTTTCGCTCCAGCATCTGTTTGTTGCCGTCGTTGAGTCGGCAGTGGTGGGTGTGCGCAAGCCCAATCCCCAGATATTCAGGCTCGGTGTGGAAGCCTTGGGCATGCAGCCCCAAGAGGTGATTGTAGTAGGCGACAGTTTTTATAAAGACATTGAACCAGCCAAGAAACTGGGTTGCCACACGGTGTGGTTCAAGGGCGAAGGCTGGACGGAGGAACATTATGACGAGCAGTTGCCAGACAAGGTGATTGCCGATTTGGCAGAGCTCATTGGATAATACATTTTTTCCTGAAAGGAGTAATCAAAAATCGTAAACGAATGAAGCATTTCCTTATGGTATGTTTGCTGGCCATCGTACAGTGTGTACAGGCACAGCAAATCAAGGGTATCGTGATTGATGAGGCTACAGGCGACAGCATCCCTTTCCCCACCGTGCAATATAAGAAAATCAATGAGGCGGTGGCTGGAAACATCAATGGCCGGTTCTCCATCAAGCGTCACAATGGGGCCTATCTCACGTTCAGTGCAGTGGGCTACCAGACCTTGCGTATATTGATAGGGCCAAACACTCCGTCGGAACTGCGTGTCACCCTCAAGGAAGACACCAAGAGCCTGCAGGGGGTGACCGTCAAGGCCAAAAAGCAAAAATACAGCCGCAAGAACAATCCGGCGGTTGAACTGATGAAACGTGTGGTGGAGGCCAAGAAACGCACCGATCTGGCCAACCATGATTATTATCAATACAATAAATATCAGAAAATCACCTTTGCACTCAACGACATCAATCCCGCCGACCTGGAGACCGAGAAATTCAAGAAAAAGAAATGGCTCGTCAACCAGATTGAGGTGTGCCCTTACAACAACAAACTGATATTGCCGCTCTCTGTGGATGAGACGGTGACCAAGAACCTCTACCGCAAAGACCCGAAAAGCGAGAAGAGCATCATCATGGGGCAAAACTCGTCGGGTGTCAACGACTTGTTTGAAACGGGCGACATCCTGAACACGCTGCTCAAGGATGTGTTTACAGATGTTGACCTGTATGACGACCAGATCAGACTCTTGCAATATCCGTTTACCAGTCCGATAGGCAAGGATGCCGTGGCTTTCTACCGCTATTATATCGTTGATACGGTGTATGTGGACCGTGACCAGTGCTATCATTTGCAGTTCTTGCCCAACAACCAGCAAGACTTCGGATTTCGTGGAGATTTGTGGATACTCACCGATTCCACACTGCATGTCAAGAAATGCCAGCTCACGCTCCCCAAAAAGAGTGATGTGAATTTTGTAGAAAATCTCAACGTGATTCAGGAATACACCCAACTGCCGAACGGCGAGTGGGTGCTCACCACCGACGACATGATTGTGGAGATGACCTTGGCCAAGTTTCTCTCCAAAATGCTGGTCACGCGCACCACGCGCTTGGCCGATTATGCATTTGATGAGTTGCCCGATAAACTCTTCAAGGGCAAGGCCAAGGTGCTGCACGAGGCCAATGCGATGATGAAAGACGAAAGTTTCTGGAACCGCTACCGCAGTGTAGAACTCACCAAGAGCGAAAGTTCAATGGATGCCTTCATCAATAACCTCAGTCAAATCAAAGGTTTCAAATACATCGTATTCGGTGCCAAGGCCTTGATTGAGAACTTTGTGGAGACGGGCAGTCCGGGTCATCCCAGCAAGGTGGATATCGGCCCAATCAATACCATGCTGACCAAGAATACCGTCGACGGATGGCGCACCCGTCTGAGCGCACAGACCACGGCCAATCTCAACAAGCATTGGTTTGCCTCGGGATATTTTGCCCGTGGCTGGGACAGCGGGAAGAATTATTACAAGGGTGAATTGATTTACTCGTTCAACAAGAAAGATTATCTGCCACGCGAGTTTCCCAAGCGCACCCTAACATTCTCTTCGACCTATGACGTGTGTTCACCCTCCGACAAGTTTGTACACACCGACAAGGATAATGTGTTCACGGCGTTCAAGTGGTCGAAGGTGGAAAAAATGATGTTCTACAACCGTCAGGAGCTTTCTTTCGAACGCGAGGAGGAGTGGGGATTCAAGACCACGGTAAGTCTGAAAACTGAGGAAAACGAGGCCTGCGGCGACATGTATTTCACACCGCTGTCCATGCAGCAGAACGAGATGTCGCCTTTTCATCATGGCAGCATACGCACCACCGAGGCGCGTGTGGAATTGCGCTTTGCACCAGGCGAAACATTCATCAACACGAAACAGCGACGTCTGCCCATCAACCTCGATGCACCGGTGTTCAAATTGAGCCACACCTTCGGTATGAAAGATGTGCTTGGAGGTGAGTATAACTACAATTTCACCGAACTGGGCATTTACAAACGTTTCTGGTTGAAGAGCTGGGGCAAGATGGATATCTATCTCAAGGGTGGCATACAATGGGACAAGGTGCCTTATCCACTGCTCATCATGCCTGCGGCCAACCTGTCGTATATCATCAGCGACGAGGCCTTCAACATGATCAACAACATGGAGTTCCTCAACGACCGTTATGCCAGTCTGGACTTGGCGTGGGACATGAACGGCAAGATATTCAACCGTATTCCGTTGCTCAAAAAACTGAAATGGCGTGAGTGGATTGGAGTGAAGTGTCTGTGGGGGTCTCTTTCCGACCGCAATAATCCGTTCCTGTCACAAAATGCGGGTGACAACACGCTGATGTATTTTCCCGAGGGATGTTATGTGATGGACAGAAAGACGCCTTATGTGGAATTGATAGCCGGTGTTCA
>SFEK01000126.1 GCA_004557285.1 Bacteroidales bacterium
CTGTTAAAAAATACCTGTTTTCGGGTTTTATTTGTGCGAAAAGCGTATAAGTAGAGTGAGGACTTACCTCAATGGAGACCCACGCTGTGTGTGGATGAATGTCGCGACAATGTCTCCTGCGAAGCAGGTCCTAAGCTGCTCCCCACTGACTCCCCATTTGCTCCCCAAATGTGGCAAGCAGCAGCGGACCAGCAACAGAGATAGAAACGTGGACGGGATGACAATCCATCCACCATGTGTAACCGCTAAAAGTTTTCCAATTATGGCAATTTCAAATAGTTTTTTGAGCAAGATGACAAGTTTGGTATGGCTGTTGGCTCTCAAGCAGTTGAGTGTTGGCACAACAACTCGAAATAGCTGTGCCCAAGGCAATGTCGTTTCAGTGAAGAATGATGCCGGAGTAGATGCGCCCCGACTGAATGCCCAGACGGCGGGCAGAGAAGTAGGTGTCGGCATGGTGGTAGGTGCAAATGCCTGTGTTGGTGATAAGGCTTTCCTGCAGTCCTGCAGCAATCAACTGTTGTCGGTTGCACTCGGGCAGGTCGATGTGCCATTTGTCCTTGCGGAGACTGATGCTTGGCATGTGAAATCCGGCAGTGGCAAAGGCCTCATACACTTCGTCGCCCACCTCAAAGGCGTCCAACGAGATACCCGGACCGATGACTGCCCGCAGCGACTGTGGTTGGCTGCCGAACGATCGGCACATCGCTTGTATGGTGAGCAGGGTGATGCGCTGCACGGTGCCACGCCAGCCGGCATGGATAGCTGCAGAAGCATGGTGCTCGGGGTCATAGACCAGCACAGGTATGCAGTCGGCGGTGGATACACCGATGCAGATGCCGCAGACGTTGGTGATGAGGGCATCGACCCCCTCGAGAGTCATGCGGCGTGACTCTGCGGATAGGTGCAACAACTCTTCGCCCACCTGGCGGATGGTTGTGCCATGCACCTGATGGGGAACGATGATGTGGTCGGGGGAAACACCTGTCTTTTGGGCAAGGATATTGAGATTTTGGGCAATGTGCCCCTCATCGTCACCGCAATAGTGGTTGATGTTCATGCTGGCATATTTGCCCGTGCTGCATCCTCCCAGACGGGTGGTGCTGAATGAGGTGACACGAGGTGAGAGCGAATAAAACATATGGGGTTATTCCTCCTCCTCAAAGTCTTCAAACTCTTCGATTTCCACGTCGTCCATATCGATGAATTCGATGTCTTCTTCTTCGCCCTCAAGCAGCAGTTCCTGTGGCAGTGCACTGAGGTCTTTGTCGCGGTGAACGAGTGTGTCTTCTGCAGTGATGTCCTGCAGCTTGTTGCTCTCGCTGTTGAGTTCACGCCAAAGCGTGTCTTTCAGTTCGTTGATGCCATAGCCCGTGACAGACGAGATAAACACCACGGGCAGGTCTTGTGGCAAGGTTTCTTGAAGCATCTCAATAAGTTCTTCATCGAGCAAGTCGCATTTGGTCACGGCAAGTACACGATGTTTGTCGAGCATGTCGGGGTTGAAATTCTTCAGTTCGTTAAGCAGCACCTCATATTCTTTCTTGATGTCGTCGGTGTCTCCCGGCACCATGAACAGCAACAGCGAGTTGCGCTCAATATGGCGGAGGAAACGCAGACCAAGGCCCTTGCCCTCGCTTGCCCCCTCGATGATGCCGGGAATGTCGGCCATGACAAACGACTGCTTGTCGTGGTAGCTGACGATGCCCAGCGAAGGTTCGAGAGTGGTGAAGGGATAATTGGCTATCTTGGGGCGTGCGCTGGAGAGCGACGATAGCAGGGTGCTCTTGCCGGCATTGGGAAATCCCACCAAGCCTACATCGGCCAGAAGCTTGAGTTCGAGAATGATGGTCATCTCCTCCATGGGCTCGCCGGGCTGTGCATAGCGTGGTGCCTGGTTGGTGGCTGAGCGGAACTGAAAATTGCCCAGACCTCCTCTTCCGCCCTTGAGCAACAGCACGGTTTGTCCGTCGTAGGTGACGTCGCAAACGTATTTGCCCGTCTCGGCATTATAAACCACTGTGCCGCAAGGCACGTCGATATACTGGTCCTTACCGTCGGTGCCGTGGCATTTGTCGCGGCCGCCATTGCCTCCATGCTCGGCAAACACATGGCGCTGGTATTTCAGGTGCAGCAATGTCCAGTAGTTGTGGTTGCCCCTCAGGTAGATGCTTCCGCCTTTGCCGCCGTCACCACCGTCGGGACCTCCATTAGGGTTGTATTTCACGTGGCGCAGGTGCATGGAACCTCTTCCGCCTTTGCCTGAGCGACAATAAATCTTGACATAGTCAACAAAATTTGATTCGGGCATGTTGTCGAATGGTTTGAGGTGGGGTCTTGCGACCCCACCTTATTAATAATAGGATTATAAGCTGTCCACAATCTGCTTGATGTCGCCGAAGATGCGGGCAAGTTCGCCAAGACCGTTGATGTGGTGGTGGATGCCTTCGTTGGCATACCAGGTGATGAGGGGAGCTGTCTGGTTGTGATATACATCCAGGCGCTTCTTGATGGTGTCCTCGTTGTCGTCGGAACGTCCGCTTTCCTTGCCGCGCTTGATCAGACGAGTCATCAGTTCATCTTCAGGAACGTCGAGTTCGAGCATGGCGGCAACACGGTGTCCGCGCTCTTCAAGCATCTTTTTCAGAGCCTCGGCTTGGGGGATGGTGCGTGGAAAACCGTCGAAGATAACCCCCTTGTGTGATGTTCCGAAACTGTCGTAAACCTTGGCGAGAATGTCAATCATCAGGCTGTCGGGTATCAGTTGCCCTTTGTCGATATATTGCTTGGCTGTTTTCCCAAGTTCGGTTTCTTTCTTGATTTCCTGGCGCAATACGTCACCGGTGGAAATGTGGCCCAAGCCGTATTCTTTGATCAGTAAATCACTTTGTGTGCCTTTGCCTGAGCCTGGTGCACCGAATATTACAATATTCTTCATGTTGTATAAGTTTTACCTTGATATGTATGACTGTTTTATGTATTGAGTTTTTTGTAATTGTTCTCTTGTAATTGTCTTCTCAGACACCCTCAACCAATGTGTAGATTTCGCGGAGGTTGCGGCCTTGCTGGTTGTAGTCGAGACCATAGCCCACGATAAAGTCATTGGGGATTTCCATGGCGGCATACTCGACGTTGAGATCCACCTCCAGCTTCTCCGGCTTGAGAAGCAGTGTGCAGATGTGTACCGACTCGGGGTTGCGTGTGCCAAGGGTGTCGATCATGCGCTTCATGGTCAGCCCCGACTCTACAATGTCTTCGATGATGACAACGGTGCGGCCTGTGATGTCTTCGTTGATGCCTATCACCTCTTTCACCTTCCCTGTAGAGAGCGTTCCCTGATAGGAGGCCAATTTGACAAAAGATATTTCACAGGGTATGGTAATCATCCTCATCAAATCCGCCGCAAAGATGAACGATCCGTTGAGCACGGCAAGAAACAGGGGATTCTTGCCTTCCATGTCCTTGTTCAGACGGTCGGCAACCGCTTTTACATGTTGAAGAATCTCGGCTTCAGAATACGAGGTCCTGAAGACTTTGTCATGGATTTTTATTGTTGACATATCGCTTTTTTGGAATTTTGGCACAAAATTACTAAAAATATACCAAACAAGCATCAGTTAATGCCATTAATTTTGTATTTTTGCACTGATGAAGATTTTTACAGGTGCTCAGATACATGAGCTTGACAAATATACGATAGAAAAAGAACCCATCAATTCAATCGACTTGATGGAGCGTGCGGCGCATGCCCTTGTCCGTGCCATTACCGAGGTTTGGGGTAATGACGTGCCGGTGGTCGTGTTTGCAGGTCCGGGCAATAATGGCGGCGATGCTTTGGCTGTGGCCAGAATGTTGGCAGAACGGAAATATGCAGTGAGTGTCTACCTGTTCAACGTAGGCGACAGGCTTTCTGAAGACTGCAAGGTCAACAGGCAGCGCTTGGCCGGTTGTCGTGCGGTGAGAAGCTTTGTAGAGGTGACCAACGAATTTGACCCGCCCAAGCTTGATGAGGGCACGTTGGTGATTGACGGACTGTTTGGTTCGGGCTTGAACAAGCCTTTGGCAGGAGGATTTGCTTCGCTGGTGAAATACATCAACCAGTCGTCGGCAATGGTTGTCAGTATTGATGTGCCGTCGGGATTGATGACTGAAGACAATACCTATAACGTGAGGGCAAACATCATCAGGGCCGATTTGACTCTGACGCTGCAATGCAGGAAACTCTCCTTTCTGTTTGCAGAAAACCAACGGCATATAGGATTGGTGAAAGTGCTCGACATCGGGCTGAGCCGTGAATGGATGGAGCGCTCGCCGTCGTCTTTCAGTGTGCTGGAGGAAAAGGATGTGCGCGACATGTTGATGACAAGAGACGACTTTGCCCATAAGGGCGACATGGGCAATGCGCTGATCGTGGCTGGATGTTATGGCATGGCAGGGGCGGCCATCCTTGCCACCAAGGCCTGCCTGAGATGTGGTGTGGGAAAAGTGACCGTTTGTACCCCGCGCAGAAACAACGACATACTTCAGGTGGCTGTGCCTGAGGCCGTCATGTTTATCGACAAAGACGAAACCTGTTTCACTGAGGCAGTGGAGGCCACCGACTTTGATGCACTGGGCATAGGACCGGGATTAGGGCATAATGAAACATCGGCCATTGCCTTGATCACACAGGTGAGAAATGCAAATATTCCTATGGTGATTGATGCTGACGGGCTCAATATGCTGGCCAACCACAGGGCGTGGCTGCAGCAGTTGCCACAGGGCGTGATACTGACCCCACATCCCAAAGAATTTGAACGCATTGCAGGTACACACTTCACCGACAGCTATGAACGGCTGTCTCATGCGCGCGACCTGGCCGAACGTAAGGGAATCTACATCCTTCTCAAAGGGCATTATTCGGCCCTTTGTCAGCCCAACGGCAATGTGGTGTTCAATTCAACGGGCAATGCCGGCATGGCAACTGCCGGAAGCGGTGATGTGCTCACCGGCATGATAACAGCCTTGCTCGCCAGGGGATATTCGCAAGCCGATGCCTGCATGATGGGTATGTATCTGCATGGATTGGCGGGTGACATTGCCGCCCGGGAACTGGGTATGGAAAGTCTTGTGGCTTCAGACATCATCGAGTACTTGCCCAAGGCGTTCAAGCGGTTGGAGAATTAATGCGAAACTTATATATATAGGTATATGAAGAAGATTTTGATGGCGGCAGTGATATGTGTGCTTGCCACACAGGCCGTATTTGCACAAAAGGGAAAGAAAGAGGTGGAAGGAACAAGCTACTTTCTGCCGCGCACAGCTTTGCGCTTTGCCGTAAAAGTGGAGAAATCCATCTATAAGCCGGGCGAATTGTCGGCATACGCTGACAAATACCTCAAGATAAAGGATGTAAGCGACAAACCGTCAACCACTTATCGTTTGGTGGATTTCAAAATCAAGTCGGAAGGAATACGAGATACTTCAAAAATGTATGTGGCACCGACAGACGCCAAGCACAACATCGACCTGGTGAATCTTGATGACAATGCCGTGCTGCTCTCGTTGAATGCCGAGCCAAGGCCTCTCACCAAGACTGAACCTTTCAGACCGGCAGTAAAGGCAGCACCACTCAATCCTCGTGAATACATGAACGAGGATATGCTCTCGGCGGGAAGTCTGGCCAAATTGGCCGAACTTTGTGCCCTGGAGATTTATGACATCCGCGACAGCAAGAGTCTGCTGAGCAAGGGGCAGGCTGATTTTATGCCCAAGGATGGTGAACAGTTGCGCATCATGCTCAACAATCTCAATACTCAGGAAGCTGCTCTCATGCAGCTCTTCGTGGGCGTGACTGAGGTGGACACCACCGAACATATCGTAAGCTATATCCCCGAAAAAACGGACAGCAGGGATCTGCTTTTCAGGTTTTCAAAATGGTCGGGACTTACCGATCCTGACGACTTGTCGGGCAACCCATATTATATAGGGGTGGAAGACTTGCATGTCATGCCTGCCGTGCAGGAGTCGTTCATTGCAGAAAAGCCTGCCAAGGGTAATTGTGGCATCTTTGTCAATATGCCGGGCAAAATCAAGGTGTCGCTTTACAAAGGGGCTACTCCGTGGATGGCTTACGAATTGTATGCGGCGCAATTCGGCAGGGTGGTTGAGCTTCATCCCGACCTGTTTGGACAGAAGATGTTTACATCGTTGGTGGTCAATCCGGTGACAGGCAACCTGGAAAACCTTCAAACAGAATATGTGAAGAAGTAGGGCTGTCGTCCAAGGCAGATTTTGATTGTACACCCGGATATATAAACTCAC